>WRDL01000077.1 GCA_009784095.1 Coriobacteriia bacterium
GCCACCGGACACACCCTGCTCATACGCGACCAGAGCATTCGCGGAGACGAGTTCGTCTTTTGTCAGTCCGGATCCGTCTACTTTATAGAGATCATGCGTGGTGAACGTGATGATCGCGTCTCCCGCAACACCGGCAAGCAAGGTCTTGAGAGGTACACCTTTTGCGTATCGATTAGGGGTAGTGTAGAACTTGGTAGCACGATCCATCATGAGAAGCTCTGCACGAGAGTACTGAGTTGTCGATCCCGCTATTTCATTTTCGATCGTCAATCTTTTAGTGTTGAGTGCGTCACCGACACAGACGACTCCCGTTTCTCGACCATAGGTCCCGTTATTGATATGAGTATCATCAGGGAATTGTCCCAGGCAGAGCATCAGAGGATCGGTCTCTCTCATCTGCGTTATAGCACCGGACGCGATCTTATATGAGCCCTCCCAAGCAAGAACGGTGGGGACCGAGACGACCGAGGTGGGGTATGCGGGATCTGTGATCGACGCATTGGGATAGAACTTGTAATCGTGCCCATGTGTATAGGTCGTCGACACATTGTCGCGAGCGGTGAGGTATATTGCCCCATTATGCGCAGTAAGCCCTGAGGCACCCAGAACGGTGTCGAGCTTGATTCCCTTTACGCTATAAACTCGATTCACCAGATTAGTGTTTATCGTCGAGTAGTAATAGGCGGTATCCACCTCACTGCCAGCCAACGCTTTCAGCTCAGCGAGAGTATAGGATCTCTCGCGCCCGATAAGCGCGGCGGAACTCGAATCGCCTACTATTTCTGATCCTGTCACCAGCAATAGGGGCGTCTCTGTGACGAGACTGTCCGCTGCGAAACTGAGTGGGGAAACTATGAGGAGCGCGCTCAGACAGAGCAACGCAACCAACCACATCCATCTCTTCATCTTGCTCCTCCTTCGTTCTTGCTATAACATTTCAAACCAAATAAAAAGCAGCCTTCGAAGAAGACTGCCGAATGTATCGAGAACTGTGTCGCCTCAAAAACAATCGTCATCTTCTTCTCTACCTCGAAGGAGATGACGGGAGGTCCTTGCTGATCTATTCACTACCGGAACAGAATCGCCATCTTCTTCTCAAACATGGAAGGCATTCCCGTTTCCCGAAATACCCTTAGGTACACTCTCGCATACCAGCGTCCTCCGCCCATGGCCTCTCGGCTTTAGGAATGGAGGAACGAAGATGTTCCTATGTGGTCAGCATTGTATCATTGGTGCAACCTCGCCCTCTCTCGTATCCGTGAAAGGTAGTATTTCATCAGTCGACCAGTGTCGGTGCAAGACAAGCGATGCGATGCGCCTGTGGAACATGCGTTATCCGGAGATCGAGCCCGTAGAGTTCCTGCAGGCGCTCTTCGGTCAGCATCTCATCGCTTCTTCCACAGGTCAGGGTGCCCTGTCTGCTCAGTATTGCGGTATTTCCCCCCAACAAAAGCGCGTGATCGGGGTTGTGGGTGGTGATCACCACCGTGAAACCGTGTTCAGAAAGATGTTTGATCAGCGTGAGGATCCGATGTTGATTTCCATAGTCGAGATGCGCGGTCGGCTCGTCGAACAGTATCACGCGAGGTTGCTGACAGATAGCACGCGCAATGGTGGTCTGTTGGCGTTCGCCTCCGCTAATATCGAGGTAGTTTCGTTGGGCAAGGTGGGTGATGCCCACCTCCTCGAGCGCATTATAAGCTCTCTCGATATCTTCATCACCGGGTTTTTGAAGAAATCCGATGTTCGGCGCCCGTCCCATGAGGACGAAATCGAGGACTCGATAGCTGAACGCCGGGATGTGTATCTGGGGGACGTAGCCAATGACGCGCGCAATCTCGCGCTGACTCATCGTGGTGATGTTATGACCTACGACCAATATCGTCCCGGCACTTGGACGGCGCAATGATGCCAAGCAATCCAGCAGGGTGCTCTTGCCTGAACCGTTCGGTCCCAATATGGAGAGAATCTCCCCTGGTCCGACCGTAAAGCTCACATCGGAGAGGACATCTCTATCCCCATTCGGGTAGCGAAAACTCAGGTCGTCGACATCGATTATTTTCGAAGTTTCGCTCGCCATTAGTTCAGATACATTCTTTGTTTATAGAGAAGCCAGGCATAGAAAGGCGCCCCTATGATACCGGTCAGGATCGAGACCGGCATCTCCATGGGAGCGATCGTACGTGTGGCGGTATCGACGACCAGCATGAAGATCGCGCCGAGAAGACACGACGTGGGGATCAAACGAGTATTGCTCGGTCCTACCATCATGCGGGCAAAGTGCGGGATCACCAGACCTATCCAGCCGATGGTACCCGCGACGCAGACCGCGCTTGCGGTCAAAAGGGTGGCACAGAACATTGCGAATCCACGCATCCGACCTACATTGACGCCCAGCGTCCTCGCCTCTCTCTCACCCAGGGATAGGACGTCTATCCACCATGAGATCGCGAATAGGATGATGATGGGTATGACGATGGTGGGAAGTACCGCCAGCAGAGAATCCATTCTTATATAAGAGAAACTCCCCATCTGCCAGTAGGTGATACTCGCCAATTGTGTTTCGGGATCGGCAACGTATTTGAGGAATCCGAGGATCGACATCATCACCCCTCCGACGATGATGCCGGAGAGCACCAACATGATGTTCGAGTGGTTTCGAAGAAGTGCCGGGATACTCACCGTGAGAAGCACCGCCAAAAGCCCTCCTGCAAAAGCAAAGGTCTGGACAAAAGCCGGACCCAAGGAGAGCAATATCGCGACCGCCGCTCCGACGCATGCGCCCGCAGAAACTCCCAAGAAATCGGGCGACACGAGCGGATTCTTGAAGATCCCTTGAAACACCGCTCCGGCAATGGAGAGTGCGGCACCGACCAGCATCGCGGCGATCACGCGCGGAAGACGAAGTCCGAATACCAGATTCTCTGACATGGCATCCCAGTCTTGCGTCAGTCCGATAACCCTCCCAAAGACTATCCGTAACGCTTCAATCGGGGTGATAGAGTATTTGCCGACCGTGAGAAAAAGAATAGCTAGGACCACTAACACTATCGCAAGAAGCACCATAAGACGCCGATACTTCCAGACATCACGGATCCTCTCTTGTTCCAGACTTGTTCTGATCGTGGTCATCATCATTCTTGAATGGTTGGATACGCGCGCAAAAATCTACACATCGCTATCCGCCTGAACTATCACCTCTTCTAATTGAGTGGCTCTCTTACTTTTTATCCGGACCTGTAGCTGAGCGGCAAGCCAGCCAAGAACTCCACCGGCAAGCGCAATCATCGCGATAAGAGCAGGGATCGCCCACGGTGATCGGGATGCGAGATCTGCCCATTCGGGCAGCGCTTCATTGACCGCCTCCATCGCTGCCGCGATACCGGTCGGCTCAGGTTCCACCTCCACGCTCAGGGTGTGCTCGACGCCATCCTCATCCACATAGGTGAACTCGATGTTTCCCTCAACTCCCTCCTTCGGAGTGAGGACATAGCCCCCCAGTTCTTCGTCATAGTAGCCATCCATCTCATCTTCATTCCACGTGATGCTTCCCTTTTCGGCCGGTACGAAGAATGAGTCGCCCTTTTTCACCGTGGTATTGCCGCTTGTAAGATCTTCGATCGTGGTGTTCTTGATCGACCCGGTCGGCGATGTTGGCGGTGCACTGTTGAAGTTGAATGACACTTCCGGTCCGTCACTTTTGCCGATTCCGATGATCTTCGCTCTGATGGTGAAGGCACTCGCGCTCGGAGCTGTGATCGGGGTATTCTCGGACAAACCTTTTTGGAATAACCAACGATCCGCTACCGGGTTATACATCGGTGAGTTGCGCGTCGGAGTGCTTCCATCCAAGGTGTAGTAGATCTTCGCGTCTGCCTGACCGGAAGGCATAGTGAGTCTGATAAGTGCCCCTCGCGCAACGGTAGAACCGCTTGCAGGAGTAACACCGGGTGAACCCCAGCTACCGGTATGAGAGCCGACATCGATTCTCGCCACATTTTTGACATGTATCATGTTCGTCTGTTCGCTGGCAGCTGCCTGCCCGAATATGAAGCGTAGGTAGTCACTACCTGGAGTTGTGCAAATAATACTGGGAACTTGCGCTCCTCGAACACCACTGCTACTGAAATAGTAGCGTGGCTCACTGAGCTGTCCTGCAGTTATCGTTGCTCTATAGCCATCGTTCGAGGTGATGGTTATACCTTGACCCGATGAAAGACTTCCGACTCCGGAGATCGACAACAGATCGGTGACACGTACACCCGTGATGTTACCTTTCGACCCGTAGGTCGGCCACGTGTTGCAGTCGGAGTACGTGTAAGGACCATACTTCTGCAGGGCATCGATATCGCTTTGTGAGATCGCTTTGGCAAGACTTCCTCCCACATAGACCGACAGGATCGTCGGTTCTTCAGACACCACGACCGCGGTGGTCGGGCTTGCGTTATGGGTCGTCGTGGCGGCAAATCTCACATAGTAAGTGCCCGGGATAACGGTCGTGCTCGATGCGCTGCAACGCAGCCATCCACTGGTCGTGGTTGCGCTTTTGTTGTACTCCATCGCGGTGGTGGTGCCGGTGATCATATAGGTCTTGACACCGCTGACCACTCGTACTCCACCACTCAGACCGGTGGGGGCAGATTGGTTCAGAAGCTCGACACGGTTGGTCACCAAGATCGTGACCGAAGGACTTGCATGATAATCAGCATTACCGGAGAAGCGGACCACGTAGGTCCCTGCGGTCACACTGGTGCTTCCACTCGAACACCGCACCCACCCATTGGTCGCGGTCGCGCTCGTGTGATACTCCATCGCGGTCGTCGTCCCATTTATGACTTCGACCCCACCGCTCAGACCGGTGGGGGCAGATTGCGTGAGTTTGTCGATCACGGTGACTTGAGCGCTGGGGCTCGCATTATGAGTAGTGGTCGCACTATATCGGACAAAATACGTGCCCGCGGACAAAATGGTGCTTCCAGCTGAGCAGCGCACCCATCCGCTGGTCGCGCTTGCGTTGGTATGATACTCCATTGCGGTCGTCGTTCCGGTTATGACCAATCTGCCTCCGACCAGACCGGTGGGCATCGATTGATCGAGCAATCCTGCCGTCTCGTAAGGATAGGTGAAGACGTATTCTTGACCATCTCCCTTGCCGAGCCCAAAGAGCTTCGCCCGGATAGTGAGTGTACCGCTCCCCGGTGGGACCGGTATGGGAACGTTCTCTGTCAGCCCTACGTTGCCGAACCATTGCTCACCTACACGGTTATACATGGCGGACTCGCGTGTCGGGGGGCTCCCATCGAGCGTGTAATGGATCTTTGCATTTGCCGCAGTGTCCCCACCCGGTGTCGTCAACCGAATGAGACCACCCGGTCTGACGGTCGATCCCGAAGCCGGATTGGTGACTATCGCGCCCCACGTCCCTGCATCCGCGCCCACCTCGATGATTGCGAGACCGCGCGCGAACACGTTGCGTGTCTGCTCGCTGGCTGCCACTTGCCCGATGTAGTTGCGTGGGAGGTCGGCTACTTCACCGGGTTCTGTCGACGAGAAAGCAACGATTGCGGGAACCTGCATACCGCGCATTCCAGTGTTGTCGAAGTAATAGCGTGCTTCCGAGACCTGACCCCATGTCATTGTCGATCGATATCCATCTGCAGAGATGAATTTGATCTCGCGGTTATGGTGAAGCGTTGCTGTGTTGATCCCGGCACTCTGTAGTACCTCTGTGATCGGCACTCCGCTCAGACCGCCGGAGTTGCCATAGGTCGGAAAGGTGTTGTAGTTCGAATAAATGATCGGTCCCAGCTGTACCATACCATCGAAATCCGATTGATAGAGATCCCAGCTCCAACCGGTCTGGGTATCGACGACCGTCAGTACGGGCATCTCTGAAAGCGCCTGTAGTATGATCGTGCTTGAGCCATAGTACTCATACCACGGCGGAACGCCTTCTTGAGCCCCAACGGCTACGGAGGTCGATGAAACGATAGGAGAGATCGCGAAGAGAATCGCCATCATGAAGAACAAGGTTACGACACGAATAGCTTGATCTCGTTTGTGTGGTCTGTGGGCTTTTGTTCGCTGTTTCATTCCTACGCCTCCACTGTATTGGATGGTCTTATTCCATGGATCAAGGTCATCATGTCGAATATCCCTCCGCCTTATCTTTCTAGCCTGACCTCATCGAAGCTGACTCCCTCGCGGTCATACGCGACCAACTCAAGGGAGGTTTCTGACGCTTTCGCGATAAGGTAGTTCGGTGGTTGCGCCTGGTATACCAAACCATCGACGTCGCCAACGTGGTAGCTATCCTTCGCTCCGGAAGCCACTGTGATTTGGATCATCCCGGAGTTCTTCGCCCCACCGTTGAGCGTGGGCTCGACGCGCGCATATACATGTTGGTGTCCGCATAAGATCAGATCGACCCCACCGCTCTCCAAGAGAGGGAGGTACACCTCCTGCATTGTTTGGGAGCGCGCAAGATCTTTGGGAGCCTGCACCACCGACCAGAAGGGATGGTGAGACACTACCACGCGCCAATCAGCGGTCTGCGCCGCGTCGCTTGCGAGCTCATCAGCTACCCACTGGACATCAGCAGCGTTACCCGCACCCATGGCATTGCTGTCCAGCATCAAGAAGAATATGTTGTGGTCGATAAAGCTGTAGAAATAGCCTTCATCGGTCTCGCTCATCTGGCTTCGAGGATAGTCGAATTGCTCAAAGAGGAGCGGATCCTTGTCATGATTGCCGGCAACCGCGGTAACGGTCACACCGTCTAACACCTCTCCTGTCGCCGACCTGAACTCAGTCCATTCCTTTGGGTCTGATCCGTCGTTGACCGTATCACCGCCCAGTAGTAAAAGACGAGGGGCATCTTGGGAGGCCAGCGCCTGCTCGAGGAGACCGCCGAACGCGGTATAGTCACCGATCTCAGGATCTGCTTGCGAATCACTGAAAAAGGCAAAGGAGAAGGGTGGTTCCGTTGTTTCAGGTGGGACGGTCGAGCTTGAGCCCGTGCACCCGAAGAGCCC
>WRDL01000078.1 GCA_009784095.1 Coriobacteriia bacterium
CGGTGATGAGGAGACCGCCAAGGCCCTCCACGACACTTTGGGAATGTATCGAGGAGCGGTTACGGCATAGCCACCATTCGAACAGCGTGGTATTCAACACGTTGACCTGGAATTTTATTGGAAAAGATTTGATAAAGGAGTTTATTGTGGCGCGTGAAAAATGTGTTCTGGCGTATTCAGGAGGTCTGGATACCTCGGTCTTGATCCGGTGGATCGCGGAGAACTACGATCTGGATGTCATCGCGGTCTGTATCGATGTCGGTCAGGAGCGGCAAGATCTCGAGTTCGTGCGCGAGAAAGCGCTCAAGATCGGCGCGATCGAGTCGGTCGTGCTTGATGTACGCGACGAGTTTGTTGACGAGTATCTCAGCGAGGCGATCAAAGCCAACTCGATGTATGAGAATAAATATCCGCTGGTCAGCGCTCTGTCACGACCGATCATCGTCAAGAAGATGGTCGAACTCGCGCACCAGTACGGCGCCCAATACATCGCGCATGGTTGTACCGGCAAAGGAAATGACCAGGTGCGTTTCGAGGTCGGCATCGCCGCGCTCGATCCCGATATCAAGGTGCTCGCGCCGGTCCGCGAATGGGATCTGCACACGCGTGAACAAGAGATCGAGTGGGCGCTCGAGCGTGACATCCCGGTCCCGACGACCAAAGCGTCCCCTTACTCGATCGATGATAACCTGTGGGGCCGCGCCATCGAATGTGGCGTGCTCGAAGATCCGTGGGTCGAACCTCCGTCCGATATCTACACACTGACGCACGACGCGCGCACCGAGACCAGCGATGAGGCCGAGTACGTGATCGTCACGTTCACCGAAGGGGTGCCGACCGCGCTCGATGGTGAGGAGATGAGTTTTCACGACATCATCGTCGCGATGAACGAGCTGGCGGGAAAGCATGGGTTCGGGCGTATCGACATGGTCGAGAACCGTCTGATCGGGGTAAAATCCCGTGAGATCTATGAGGTTCCTGGCGCGCTCGCGCTGATCACCGCGCATAAGGCGCTCGAAGACCTCTGCTTGGAGCGCGAGGTGCTTCATTACAAGCTCGGCGTCGAACAAAAATGGGCGGAGCTCGTCTATAGCGGCCTCTGGTACAGCCCACTGCGCGAGGCGCTCGCCGGTTTCATCGAGACGACGCAGAAGCTCGTGACGGGTGATGTACGACTGCGGTTCTACAAGGGATCGTGCGTACCGGTCGGTCGTCGCAGTGAGTTCTCGCTCTATGATTATGGGCTTGCGACCTATGACGAGGATGACAGTTTCGACCACAGCGCCGCAAAGGGTTTCATCGATCTGCATGGGCTTCCCAGCAAGGTGTGGGCGAACCAGCGCAGAAAAGTGGGTAAAGAAGGCGAGATCTGAGCATGGCCAAGAAGAAGACCACCGGCCCTGGTGCGCCGGAAAGCGTAGCGGCTCAGACTCCGTGGGGTGGGCGTTTCGAAGAGGTGCCTGACGAGATCATGCAGCAATTCGGTGCGTCGCTCCCGTTCGATCAACGACTCTGCGATGAGGATATCTTCGGTTCACTCGCCCACGCCGCGATGCTTGCATCGCAAGGAATACTGACCGAAGATGAATTCCAGCTGATCGAAGACGGTCTGCAGAGTATCCAGGTCGATATCGATGAAGGTGTCTTCGCGTGGGATATCACCGATGAAGATGTACATATGGCGATCGAGTCCGCCCTGGTAGGGCGGATCGGTGAGGTCGGCAAGAAGCTGCACACCGGGCGCTCGCGCAACGACCAGGTCGCGACCGATCTTCGTCTTGCAGTCAAGGCTGCCACCGAGATACTCGTCATCTTGATCGATGGGCTCTGCGCGGTACTCGAACAACGTGCCGCCGAGCATAAAGATGTCATCATGCCGGGCTATACCCACATGCAGAAGGCGCAGCCGGTGCTGCTGGCCGATCACTTGGGTGCCTACGTTGCGATGCTGCAGCGAGACGCGTTGCGCATGGAGCTTGCCTACGATGCCGCCGATATGAACGTGTTGGGCAGTGGAGCCTTGGCCGGTACCTCCCATCCGATCGATCGCGATCTTACGACCGAGTTGCTCGGCTTTCGCGAGGTCGGAGAGAATACGCTTGACGGCGTGAGTGATCGTGACTTCGTCCTCGATCTGCTTTATGCGTGCAGCGTATGCCAGATGCATTTGTCGCGTTTGAGTGAGGAACTCATCTTATGGTCGACAGAAGAGTTCGGGTTCGTCACTTTCTCTGATGCGACAAGCACCGGTTCGAGCATCATGCCGCAGAAGAAGAATCCCGACTTCGCGGAACTCATCCGCGGAAAGACCGGGCGAGTATACGGCAACCTCCTCGCGCTGCTCACCACGATGAAGGGCCTTCCGCTCGCATATAACAAAGACATGCAAGAGGATAAGGAACCGTTCTTCGACTCGGTCGATACGGTCTTGGACAGCCTCAATGTCATGCTCTCCATCATGGAGTCGATCACGTTTCACACTGACATCATGAGAAAGGCCGCCGGTGGTGGGTTCATGGTCGCGACCGATCTTGCCGACTATCTGGTGGGCAAGGGGATGGCGTTCCGTGATGCCCATGAGGTCGTGGGCAAATTGGTACTCAAATGTGAGAGGGAGGGCAAGACGCTCCAACAGCTTGGCGCAAAGGACTACGCGAAGATCTGCGATCTGTTCGAGCCAGATGTACTCGACTGGGTCGATATCGAAAAGAGCGTGGCACGGCGTCATCGCGACGCGTAAGATAGAGGCGCGCCGCGTTACGAATGGTGGAATCGGTCTGGATGGAGAGGTACTCGCGATCAGGGGCGGATCGCTAAGCAGGCGCGAATGTCAGATCAGTGACCGATCGCGCGATGAGTCCGTCGATATCGAGATCATCAGAGGACAACCATTCTTCGGCCTGCTGAGCAGAGAGCACGACCGGCATGCGATCGTGGATCGCACGGAACTTCTCGGGGGGCTCATGTGTGAGGATCACGAATGAGGCCCCGGGTGCGTCCTCCTCGTTGCGATAGCATCCCGCCAGATAGGTGATCGATGCGTCCGGGAGAGAGAATTCGTATTTTGTCTTGGAACCGTCGGGCTCTTTCTTCCACTCGTAGTATCCGCTGGCAAGGATAAGACAGCGCCGCTCGACCATCGCAGTGCGAAACATCGGCTTTTCTAGAGCAGTCTCGCTGCGCGCGTTGATGACATCGCGCTTCCCAGCGCGAAATCCCCAGCGCATCGCACGCAAACCACCGGATGTCTTGATCGGCACGATATTGGTGGGAAAGATCTCACCTTCCATCTTGATGGACATCATCTCCGCCTTATCGGCGAGGTTCTGTTCGACCTGCTTGGCGATCTCTTCAAGTGTCTTCTGGTCGATCTTCATCACGAATCGTCCGCACATGGTCGTTCGTCCTTTCATCTGGTGAGATTGCACACCGCACCCCCATTGTATACCGCTATCGCGCGCTATCGGTGTAGATAACCCACCGGGTGGACCGTGTTATCGTTCTTGATATCCAGACCCAAGAGCGCCTCATCGGTCAGTTCGATACCGCGCTGGATGCAGGTATTGCCGAAGCGCTGACGCAGCCCGTCGATCGCATGGTCGAGATCCTCTTGCGCATGATCTTTGAAGAACGAGAGTTGGCGGTTGCCGTTCGAGGGGATGAGCGAGGTGACGCGCACCGCTAATCCCCGCACGGCGTGCTCCTCATCGAGGGGTTGGTTGTCCACCAGAAGCTGCCATGCGCTGTCTGCGATGACCATCGTTGCGGCGGTAGAGGCACCTAAGTGCATCTGGCGCGTGTAGTACGTCAGATCCTCGGCATCCCGCACGGCGATCGCGACGGTCTTGGCCCGCATGCCACCCTCGCGTAGGCGCTGTGCCACCGACTCTGCCAGCAGGTAGATGAGCGCCTTCGCATCACGCTCACAGGTGATGTCGTGCGGAGCGGTCAGTCCGTTACCATAGCTTTTGATCTGCCGCGCCACATCGCAGCGTCGAGCGTCGTAGCTCTTTACGGTGGTCGTATCCTCGCCACGGGCGAACGAACGCAACATGAACCCGATCTTGCCGAAGGTACGTTGCAGGTATCCGTCGCTTGCGTGGGCCAACTGGCCGATCGTCTCGATACCGGCCGCGTGCAACTTACGTTCGGTCGCGCGTCCTACATAGAGCAGGTCGCGCACCGGTGCTCCCCAAAAGATCTCGCGATAGTTCTCACGGGTGATCTGTGTGATCGCGTCGGGCTTCTTATAGTCCGAGCCGAACTTGGCCGTGATCTTGTCCCAGCCGATCCCGATGCTGACGGTCACGCCCAGCTCCGCTTTGATACGCTCGCTGATCTCGCGCGCGACCAGCAGCGCACTTCCGCCGTGTAACTGTACCGTGGAGGTGATGTCGAGCCAATTCTCATCGAGGCCGAACGGCTCGACCAAGTCCGTATAGTCATAGTAGATGGCACGGGCGATCTTGGAGTAGCGCTTGTACAGATGGTAGTGCGGAGGCAGGACGATAAGCCCCGGGCATTTCTGTCGCGCCTCCCACAGCGCTTCGGCCGTTTTGATCCCATACGGTTTTGCCTCGATCGACTTGGTCAGTACGATGCCGTGGCGCCGATCCTCTTCGCCACCGACCACCACCGGTTTACCGCGTAGTTCGGGATGCTCCGCCTGCTCGACGCTGGCGTAGAAACTGTTCATATCGACATGCAAGATGATGCGGTCCGACAAGACGGGGTCCATCACCTCTCACCGCCTATGCCGCGCCGTCGGGTACGATCGCCTCGACGAACCAGCGGGGATCTTCGTAGTAGAGGAATGTCTCACGCCCGCCGATGCGCACCAGATAGCGCGTGCCGGTACCGCCCACCTTGAGCGCCGCGGCCCGACGCCTATCCAAGACCTCGTCGATCTCGAAGCGGCGCCCGTCCTCCCACTTGATCGCAAGGGGAGCGACGAGGCCTTCTTCATCGTGAAGCGCGGTGACTTCGACGTACTGTTTTTTGCGATGCGCGATCCCTTGAACCACCGGCGACTCTTTCTGTTGTCCTCACTACATCCTACTGCGCGAATATGCCCAGGAGACCTCCATTGTATAGAACATATGTTCGATTTGCAAGGGGAAATGCGGGGAGATCCACCCACGACAATGGTACGCTCTTTTATTGAACGTTGTTGCCGAGTGCTTTATAATGACATCTATGTAACGCATGCGGGAGCGTTCGATGTTGGGTGTGTTCTGCTCAGCAGATGGTGTGGGAGAACCCTGTTTTGTGCGAGAGGGAGACGCATGGAGTCACGTGAAACTAATCTGTTGGATAGTTTTGACGCTCTTTTTGATACCCGCATTTATCGCATCGTCCACGATCATCGGGGCGATGATCTCCAACGACACATTCAAGTCAATCAGCATCGGCTCTGCCCACTGGGGCAGCGCAAGCGCGATCATACCGACCGCACTCTTAGCTATCGTCGCCGGTGCGAACGATATCACAGCAAGCATCATGAGGGATTTGCGACGAAGGTCGACTTCGTCTTAGCATAGAGCGAGATACTGCAGGCCGATGGCCAACGGAACAGCAAAGGTGCATCATGGATGATTACGAGAGCAGAGAAATTCGGGAGACCACTCGCGAGACGGAAAAACGTAATAAGCTGTGGAAGTCCATATTGCTGGGGATACTTCTTGCCGCGATAATCCTCTTCATCGTCTTCTTGCTTCATCACTGTGGAGGAGTGTTCGATGACAGGGTGGGACAGATCGGTCCTGTCGGTCCTCAAGGGGAGCAGGGTATTCAAGGTGAAAAGGGTGAAAAAGGCGAGTCAGGAACTGCGGGTGCACCCGGTGCGGTAGGCTCGGCCGGATCGGCCGGTATAGGTTACTCCGGTGGGGGACAGGGCGCCGTCGGTCCGCAAGGAGCGACCGGTGCGACCGGTGCGACCGGTACAGCTGGTGCCACTGGTGCTACTGGCGCGACAGGACCGAAAGGTGCAACTGGCGCGACAGGACCGAAAGGTGCAACTGGCGCAACAGGTACGACCGGTGCTACGGGTGCGACAGGCGCTGTCGGCCCGCAAGGTCCGGCAGCCGCGGATGGCGATACCGGTCCAAAAGGTGATAAAGGCGACACCGGCGATGTTGGAATTCAGGGTCCAGAAGGACCAAAAGGTGATACCGGTGATACCGGTACTCAAGGTCTGAAGGGCGATAAAGGCGACACTGGAGATACTGGAGCCCAAGGTCCAGTAGGTCCGGTAGGATCTAAAGGCGATAAAGGCGACAAGGGTGATACCGGCGATACTGGTACCCAAGGTCCAATAGGCCCAAAGGGCGATAAAGGTGATAACGGAGAGACCGGCGATACTGGTTCTCAAGGTCCAGTGGGTCCGGCAGGGCCAAAGGGTGACACCGGAGATACCGGTGCCCAAGGACCACAGGGAATACAGGGTCCACAAGGTCCTCGCGGCTTTATCGGTGATCCCGGACCGAAGGGCGATACCGGAGCAACCGGTCCGGCAGGGCCACAAGGTGAAAAGGGTGATACCGGAGAGACCGGTGCCCAAGGCCCGGCAGGTCCAGAAGGGCCGAAGGGTGATAAGGGAGATACCGGAGAAGCAGGTGCTCAGGGTCCGCAAGGTCCTCGCGGTTTCATCGGCGATCAAGGTCCACAAGGTCCAGAAGGACCAAAGGGTGATAAAGGCGACAAGGGTGATGCCGGAGACACAGGTGCCCAAGGCGCACAGGGAATACAGGGTCCACAGGGTCCTCGTGGGTTTATCGGCGATCAAGGTCCAAAGGGCGATAAAGGCGATACTGGAGAGACCGGCGCCCAAGGGCCACAGGGACTACAGGGTCCACAAGGTCCTCGCGGCTTTATCGGTGATCCCGGACCGAAGGGCGATACCGGAGCAACCGGTCCGGCAGGGCCACAAGGTGAAAAGGGTGATACCGGAGA
>WRDL01000079.1 GCA_009784095.1 Coriobacteriia bacterium
CGCCGCTTCGACTATATTCTGTGTCAGCGCAGTGAACAGCGTCGATTTGCCCACGTTGGGCAGCCCCACGATACCGATCGACAATGACATGTAGTACTCCTTGGCTTCTTTTTGACCTCGTTATTGTATCAAGTAACCAGCGCGCATAATCCGAGTCGTGTTATCTTTTTGAAATTGATCGCGTCAAGCAGCTCCTCAAGTGCGCTATAGTACACTAACTCCATGCGAATCGGACTGTTCTGCGATACCTATATGCCCTATGTGAGTGGCGTCACGAACCATATTCGTCTCTATAAGCATTACTACGAGCAACAAGGCCATGAGGTCTTCCTTTTTACGTTCGGCAACCATGACTATGCTGACGACGAGCCACATGTGATCCGCACCCGTGGATTCGAGTGGCGCGAGACCGGATGGAACCTCTCCCCACAGTTCGGGACCGAGACCAAAGCACTGATCCCCACGCTCGATATCGCGCATACCCATCACCCCTTCCAGAGCGGATATCTTCTGCTGCCCTATACCCAACGCTACGATATCCCGCTGGTGTTCACCAATCACACACGCTACGATCTGTACAGCGATGCGTACGTCTCGTATGTGCCACCCACGCTACGCTATGGTGTGCTCACCAAGACACTCTCGCATTTCTTGAACCGATGCAACACCGTCATCACACCGAGTCGATCGATCGCACAATGGCTCGCTAATTTCGTCCAATACTGGTATGCGACCGTCGTGCCGAACGGTATCGATGTCGATATGTTCGCGACCCCGCTCACCCACCTGAAGCGCTCCGATCTGGGGTTGCACGATGACGCGACCGTCTTTTGCTATGCAGGACGGATCGCGACCGAGAAGAACGTGCTCTATCTCCTGGACGAGTTCAAACAGGTCGCCGACAAATTCGAGCGTGCGCAACTCCTAATGGTCGGTGGCGGAAGCGAATACGAGAAGGCGCAAGAACACATCAGGGCGCATGGACTTGGCGACAAGGTCATCTGTACGGATATGCAGCCTTATGAGATGCTTCCTGCATACGAGAGTCTCGCTGACATCTTTGTGACCGGATCGGTCAGCGAGGTGCATCCGCTCGTCGTCCTTGAGGCGATGGCAGCTTCTCTGCCGGTCGTCGCGATCGACTCTCCCGGCATCCGTGAGACTGTCTGTCACGACTACAACGGCCTTCTCGCAGAACAGATCGCACCCGGGGCGCTCTCATCCAATATGCTGAGGCTCGCGAGTGATCGCGCTCTGTCGCAGAAGCTGCGAAGAGGTACTCAAGAGACCGTCGTGCAGTATACCTTGCCTCATACCGCAGGCAAGGTATTGGCCGAGTATGAGCGGCTCGTAGGCCATACTACCCGCGCTTTGGTGTAACCGCTACAATATCATGTGGCGTAAATGATAAGGAGAACGAGTTGAGGAAGTATCTGGCAGGTCTTTACGAAGAGTTCAAGGAGTTCATCTCCCGGGGCAACATCGTCGATGTCGCGGTCGCGGTCATTATCGGTGGCGCGTTCACCGGCATCATCAACGCGCTTGTCTCCGAGCTCTTCATGCCACTCGTTGGCATTCTGACCGGCGGGATCGACTTCTCGACGTGGAGCGTCACGGTCGCCGATGTACCGCTTCATGTCGGTAACATCATCACCGCGATCGTCAATTTCTTCATACTTGCCCTGATACTGTTCGCGGTGATCAAATCCCTCGAGAAGATGAGACACGTCAAGGACTTCGCAGTCGAACAATACAGCCAGGTCCTTGGCGCTGATGATGAACCTGAAGGCGAAGTACACCCCGATGAGGTAAGAGAGGAAACTGTACAATGAAAATCATCCCGACCCAGACCAAGGACGATATGGCGAGTGCTGCTGCTGAGATCTTTGCCGAGCAGATCAGCACCAAACCCGACAGTGTGCTCGGGCTTGCGACCGGTGAGACCCCCCGTGAGCTCTATAAGTCACTGATCGAGAAGCACGATGCGGGCGATCTTGATTTTTCGAAGATCAGCTCGTTCAATCTTGACGAGTATGTCGGTCTACCGAAAGATCATGACCAGAGTTACAACTGGTATATGCGCGACGCGCTCTTCAACCATGTCAACATCGCTGATGATAACTGGCATGTACCTGACGGAACGGCGACCGACCTTGAGGCCGAAGGGCGCGCTTATGACGAGCGCATCAAAGAGTATGGTGGCGTCGACTTGCAGCTGCTCGGAATCGGAGTCAATGGGCACATCGCGTTCAACGAGCCCGATTCGTCCTTCCCGCTCGGCACGCACCCGGTCGATCTGACTCCAAGCACCATCGAGGTCAACTCACAGTACTTCGCGACCCCCGAGGAGATGCCGACCAAGGCGTTGACCATGGGTATCGGAAGTATCTTCAACGCTGACCGCATCGTGTTGATCGCGTCCGGACCGTCCAAGGCCGATATCCTCTACGACGCGTTCTTCGGTCCGGTGACCCCCAAAATCCCCGCATCGATCCTCCAGATGCATAAGGACGTCACGTTGATCGCTGACGAGGAGGCGCTGCGCGTCATCCGAGAAAAAGGTGCATTGTAAGTCGGAGAGACAAAGGGGTCGGTTCCTTTCGTCCCACATGAGACAAAGGGGTCGGTTCCTTTCGTCCCGACTATCGAAACTGCCCCGTTCGGGGCAGTTTTATTGCATGTGTGTTAAAAGGAACCGACCCCTTTGTCTCACTTCGGCATCAGATCAGTCCGATCGCCTCAAGCACCTTCCCGGCGATCTCGCGCTCGACGCCCTCCAATGGGAAATGATGCACGTGGATGGCTGGATTCCAGTTCACTTCGATCACGCCATATGACGAGTTCGGGTCGGTCAGATCCTCGATGATCAGATCGACTCCGCAGAACATCGCATTGAATGCGCGCGCTGCCGCGACCGCCAGATCCTTGAAGTACGGATCGGTCCGATCGGTGACGTCGATACTATCTCCCCCGGTCGAGATATTTGAGTTTGGGCGCAAGAACACCGTCTCATCCTTTGTCGGGACGCTTTGAGGATCATAACCGTCGCGCGCGATGAATTCACGGACCGCATCATCGATGACGATCGTGTTAAGTGGACTGCGATATCCGCGGCTACGATAGGGATGCTCGTTCTTCTTGGTGACGAGCTGCTCGATGGTCGAGACCCCGTCACCGACCACATTAGCCGGTTTTCGCTGCATCACTGCGCAGACCTCGTCATCGATCACCAGGAATCGATACTCGATCCCCTGGATATAGGTCTCGACGAGTATCGTCTCATCGTGGGTGAACGCCTCTTGTGCCGCTGCGTTGAGGGCCGACAATGATGCGCCTTCAGTAAAGATAGTCACGCCGACACCGAAATTCGTGGACTTCGGCTTTATGACCGCCGGTCTATCCTCCCACCGGATCAACACCTCGGTGGTGGCCTCAGCAGTGAACTCCTCGCCAAGAGGAGTCGCGATCCCCTGCTCGTCCAAGATGAGCTTAGAGACCGTCTTGTTATTCATGAGAAGCGGTGTGATATAGGTATCCGCTCCGGTACGCGTCGCCTGCATGACGTATTCGCTGCGCGGATCCTCCCCCGCCCATTTGCGCGTGAGTCTTATGAGGTTGTCGCCGGCATCGAGCGGCATGACCGCGATCCCTCTCTTGACCGCTTCACGGATGAGGAGTTGAGTTGAGAGCTCCCACTCCTCGAAACCGGGTAGAAGCCACCGCGTCGCGTAAGCGCTTTCCTGGTGTAACTCGGCGAGCTCGATCATCATATTCTGGAATCCCTGCGAAGCCATCTTCTCATGGATCCTTTTCGCAAGCGGCTCAAGAGCGGGGTCAAGCCCCAACTTCGCGCACAGGAATTCGACCTGCTCGACAAGTGGTACTTCTCGCCCGTCGACACGAAGCGTCAGAGCCGGATCGAGCCCTCTATCAGCCACGATACGTCGGTTGTGATCGCCGTCGCGCTGGGCCTGTTCATCAAGATCGTTGCAGGGAGTATCGCTGAGAAACGCCACGAACCTCTCCAGGAAGTCGAGCGCCTCTACCGAGATACCCGTCTCATCAAAGGGATCGACATCGAGCACGCGGATCTCCAGATAGCGGATGCCGCTGTCGCGCAGCGACTCCAAGGAGTGCTCGGGATCTGCCGGTTTGATACGGATCGGTGCGTAGTACTCCTTCGGTTCGGAGATCGCGCCGGAGTCGACGAATCGCTGAATGCTCTGACAATAAGCCTCAACCGAGGAGTAATCGGGATAGAACTCCTCAAGGTTGTGGTACCCGTCCTCGCCTTGGCGGATCGAGATACTGAGCGGACGTGCGGGTTCGGGCGCTGCTCCCCAAGCGTAGATGAGGAACCAACCGTATTTAAGGAAGTTGCGCACCACGCGCAAGTAACGCTCATCGTCACTGCTTTGGCACGATACATTGTAATGAATGCCGGAGAAGAGTTGCTTTATCTTTCCGTAACGCTGCGCGAGATCCTCGCGGTAGGCACGTGCGCGCCGTCCTGATTCATCATCTCGGTAGTGCGCGATCTCGATCTCGTCGTCGGTGATACCGACGGGCGGAAGCGATGACGGCCAAAGCAACTCACCGTCGGATCGGCATTGAAGCTGCGCGATACGCGTGAGCGCGAGGATCCGGCTGTACACCACCTCGGCGCCGTGCGCAGGCGGCGAGATCAACTCGATCTGCTGCTCGGCATAGTCGACCGTGATATAGGGATTGTCGAGTTTATCGCCATAGATCGCGGGGTGTGCCGTCTGGGCGAGATGTCCCTTGGGGGTGACGCGCAACGCCTCGCGCTCGATGCCGACCGCGATGTGAGGACAACCTTGTTGAGTCTGGTCGTTCATGCGATCCCTCTTTCTTTCGTCTGCGTGCCCAACTATGAGCTACGTATTGCGACGACGGCGCGGGACCCGCTTGGCTTCACGCACATTGGCCTCTGTTCCTTTGCTGCCCTTTGTGGCGACCGCTTTTTGGCGCGCGCTCGTGTTCTTATCTTTGGAGCGACGACGCTTTCTGCCCTGCTGTTGGTTTTGCGGTGTCTGTTGCTTGTTTTGCGATCTTTGCTTACCGGTCTGGGCGGGCTCGCCGGAGCCTTTTTGCTTCTGCGCTCCACGGCGTCTACCGCCGCGTCTGCGCTCTCTGCGCGAAGGTGACGATGCCGCATCCGACTGTTGCTCTGATTTGGCGCCTCGACTTTTACCTTTGCCCTTACCTTTACTCTTACTCTTGCTTTTACCGGACTGTGTCTTGGAATCCTTGAACACGATCGGCAGTGGCTCGAGGAAGTCGTCGGCATGCTCGGCCTTCTCGAACTCGGAGAACGTCTCTTTGGTGATCTGGCAGGGACGGGAAATCTCGGCTCCCGCGGTCGCGTTATCGCAACACGTACCTTCGGCACCATGGCCCTTGCAGTTCTTGCCGAGCTTACATCTCATCAGATCCAACGGGACATCAAGGACCTCGGGCTTGGAGTCATCCTCGGTGGGAAAGCGCAGCTTGACCATCTCGCGCAATGCGTCGACCTCGACGACTTCTGCGTCCCCCTTTGGGGTCTCGATCTTCGCACCCTTCTTCGGCGCGCGCTTGTTGAAGTCCTCATAGGCTGAGACCTCATAGCGCAGACAGCACATCAGACGTCCGCATGCCCCTGATATCTTGGTGGGATTGGGCGGAAGCCCTTGAGCTTTGGCCATCCGGATCGAGACCGGCTCGAAATCACCGGAGAACCGCGCGCAGCATAATTCGTCACCACAACGTCCGAGGCCTCCGATCATGCGGGCTTGGTCGCGCGATCCCATCTGGCGCATATCGATGCGCGAGTGGAAATGATTGGCGAGATCCTTAACAAGCTGACGAAAATCGACGCGTTGCTCGCTTGTGAAATAGAAGACGATCTTGTCTCCGCCGAATAGATACTCGACATCGATCGGTTTCATATCGAGTTCATTCTTGGTGATGAGCTCCCGAAACGGCCCCATCGCTTCTTTTTCCTTCTCGCCGAGTTCGAGCGCGTA
Organism: Coriobacteriia bacterium; assembly: GCA_009784095.1. Classification (GTDB taxonomy): domain Bacteria; phylum Actinomycetota; class Coriobacteriia; order WRKU01; family WRKU01; genus WRDL01. The sequence continues at coordinate 6,030 of WRDL01000079.1, forward strand.
CTCGAGATCATCTTGCGTCGCGATGCGAACGATCTCGGTCAACTCGTTATCTATCTGATCGTCGTTGAGCTCTATGCGCTCTTCACGGACCACGCCCATCTCTTCTCCGCGCTCGGTCTTGACGATGACCACATCGCCTTCCACCGGCTCCAACTCGCCGGGATCGAACCAGAGCGTCTTGAGATAACGCAGCCCTACTCCTACAACCTGTGGCATGTAAACACCTTTCGAATATCGAACAGCATCACCTCGAGAGCGAGCCGTGGATCAACATGTGCATCGGTGCGCACGATCGCGCGCCCGACCGCGTCAAGACACAAATTGACATCGGCCGGCGTCAGCCGTGCACCGATTCTCTTACTATCTTGCAAGACATCGCTGTTGTATGCAAGACCATCGGCCCCAACTGACATACAAACAACATCGCGCAGAGCACTGGAAAACACCATGAATACTTCGCGCATACATCGACGCTGATAGGCGGTGAGCTGGCGTTTCTGCGTCTTTTCGAGCTCGCTCAGCGCCCGTTTTGAGAGGAATTCCTCCTGAATATTCGCTTCTTCCTCGTCGATCCTTCTCATATCTGCGAGCGAGCCGGTGGCCTTGTCGATGATGCGTTTTGCACTTTCGATCACTTCACGGTCATCCATCTGCGCGAGATTCTGGAACGTGAAGAGCACCTCGCTTCGGGTATCCTGGCGCGTCGTGCTTCGGATATGATCCTGCGCGTCTCGTAACACATTCCCGCATGCGGCAAGCGCTCCACGCGCATCGTTCTCCGAACAACCGGTCCGTCTACAGAGCAACTCGATCATCGTAGGCTCGGCCAGCGTCTTGAAGCGGATGATCTGACAGCGTGAGCGTATCGTGGGAATGATCGTTCCCAAACTGTGGGCGATCAA
>WRDL01000080.1 GCA_009784095.1 Coriobacteriia bacterium
CCGTCGAGAGTGCGCCCTGGCTGTATGGGTTGGTGGCGCTGAGCGCGCTCTCCCCCACGATCGCCTCATACGTGGTGCTCAAGAACAACAGGGAAGTCACCGGTTTTCGCGAATGGATCAAAAAGGTGTTCGACATCAAAGAACCGTTACGCTTCTACCTGCTCGTCGCCTTGCTCTGTGCAGTATTTATCATTCCTCAGATCATAATGAACGGCCTCAATGAGGAGCAACCACTCTACCTTGCATTGGTATTGATCCCGGTGGCCCTGATATTCGGCGGTCTGGAAGAAGCCGGTTGGAGCTATGTGTTGCGACCACAGCTCGACGCGAAGAACGGATTGATCCTCTCGTCGCTGATCATCGCGATCATTTGGAGCGCATGGCACATTCCCGTGCTGTTACCACAAGGCAGGATCGAGTCGCTGCCCTGGTTCGGACTGTATGCGCTTGATCTTCTCGGTCAATCGTTCGCCCTTGGCGTGATCATGAGGATCACGAAGAGCGTGTGGCTCTGCGTCCTATTCCACACCTTGACCAACGCGCTGTCGGGGATCGTCAATATTAACAAGACCCTTCCGGGAAGTCTGGTCGTCGCGGTTTTATTCATCGTGGTCTCGCTGGGCGCGGTGTATTTCTTCGAGAGGCGAAACGAAGTACTCAGCGAATAAAACCTATTCTGAGTTATATCCGTTGACCCGCAAGCCTCGATCGAGCCATCTACTGAGAGGTATATCAGCATGATCCACTCGGTTGCGCGTTCGCGCGCTCTCGTGATAATAACGTGAGATAGGATCATTCTTGTTACGTTTGACAAAAACGAGGGTTCATTGGGCTCCATTCGAGCACAGATTCCCTTCTCGGGTTATGAGCAACAAATAGTTGCGCAAAATTCCAACTAGAATAGGTGGTCGGGAACTCGATGCAACCGTAGTCTTGGAATTGCAGTATCTTTAACAAATAAGTATATTGACAATAATATATTTTTGTGTATTATAATATATGTCATATAGTATTATACAAGAATCAGTCGGAAGGAAGATCATGAGCACCAACGAGACTTTGGTAGAAAGCGTTGAGTCCGTCGTCGAGGCACAACCGTTCACCCCCTATACCCCCGAAAAGTCCTCCTCGCGCACGTGGCTGTGGATCCCCGGAATCGCCCTTGTGCTCGTGCTGGGAGCGATTGGATATTGGTATTGGAATGCGCAACAGCCGGTCGAGGTCAACACCGAAACGGTAGTTTCGAAAGATCTGTCAATCGAGATCACCGGTTCCGGCAGAGTGATCGCCGACCACCCGACCGATGTCTATGCAAAGAGTCCGGGACTGGTCTCTCAGGTATTGGTCAAAGACGGTCAGAAGGTCACAATCGGAGAAAAACTCGTCGTGCTCGATCAGGAGATACTGCATGCACAATTGACCCAGGCTGAAAGTGGACTGGCACAAGCACAGAGCAATCTGGCACAACTCAGTGATGGGGTGTACAGTCGACAGGCAGCGATGAACGCGGCTTATTCGGGAATCGATGCCGCTAGTCAAGGTCTTGACAGCGCTTATCAAATGCAAGCACTTGCCGATGCCGGTGTCAGTGATGCGCAAAACTATCTCAACTGGTTACACACAGCCCCTGATCCCTCACCGGAGGATGTGTATATGGCCGAACAAGCTCTCAGCCAAGCTCTGATCGGTCAGCAGCAGGCAAGCGCGGGGGTCGCACAGGCGCAAGGCTCTCTCGCGGCGGCGAATGGGTCACTCGTCCAAGCACAAGCGGGCGATCCCGCCTCTTCGATCGATGCAGCGAATGCCTTGATAAGAGCGGCTCAAGAGCAGGTCGACCTTGCTAACCAAGCGATCGACGAAGCGACCATCACCGCACCGATCGCCGGCACGGTCGTATTCGCTCAGACCGCCGCAAGTGCTCAGGCTCAGGCCACAGGATCAGGCACACCTCTTGCGGGAGCGAGTCTGATGAAGGGAAGCGCGGTCACGCCGGGAGTGCCGATACTGACTATCGTGGACAGCGCCCATGTGCTCTTCGAGGTCGATATCAGCGAAGAGGATATCGGTCAGGTAGCCCCGGATCAAAGTGTTTCGATCCTCCTTGATAGCGACGGTTCGAAACAGCTGAAAGGGACCGTCACATCGATCGACGAGGTCGCCCACAACACCCTGACCGGAGGAACCGTCTTCTCCGTCAAGATCCGTATCAAAGCGATGGATGATGCGAAGGTCTCCGTCGGAATGAAAGGTGAAGCAACGATCCAGACCACGCACCTCAGTGGTGCGATGACCATTTCACGCAAAGCACTGTTCTCCGAAGATGGTGAGAATTTCGTTTACGTCGTCTCCGACGGACAACTGAGCAAGAAGGATGTGATCGTCGGTGATATGACCGATGAGATCGCTCAGATCAAAAGCGGGCTCTCCGTGGGAGAGACGATCGCTTTGCCGGAGAACATCTCATTCGAAGACGGACTTCGGGTGAGCGAGAACTAGAACGTAACGAGATATAAGAAAAGGATCGGCTCATGAATGCGGTAGCTCTAGAGACCAGACAGCTCAGCAAAGTCTTTGAGAACGCCACTCGGCAGCAAGTGGTACTGCGAGACCTCGATATCAAGATATATGAAGGGGATTTCACGGTCATCATGGGAGCGTCGGGCGCAGGCAAGTCCACCTTGCTCTATGCACTGTCCGGTATGGATCGCCCGACCAGCGGGTCCATCGGTTTTTTCAACGCGGAGATCACAGGACTGTCCAACGACCAGCTGGCTGTTTTCCGCAGACAGAACTGTGGTTTTATCTTTCAACAGATGTTTCTGCTGGATAGTATGAGCATTCTCGATAATATCGTGATGTGCGGGCTGCTCGTCTGTAGTGACAAGAAAAAGATCGCCCGGACGGCTCAAGATCTTCTGCTCAAAGTCGGTCTGGATGAGACCATTTGGAGCAAGTTCCCCTCGCAGCTTTCCGGTGGAGAAAATCAGCGCGCCGCAATCGTGCGCGCGTTGATCAATGAACCAAAGATCATTTTTGCCGATGAGCCGACCGGTTCACTGAACTCAGCCGCCGGGGTCTCGGTGCTTGATGTGTTGACCGACGTGAACGCGAACGGACAGAGCATCATCATGGTGACCCATGACATCAACTCCGCTTTGCGAGGCAATCAGATCATATTCATCAGAGACGGCCAAGTCAGTGGTCGATGTACGCTGGATAGATACAGGGATGAGGACGCGCAGCGCCGAGCGCAGTTGACGACGTTTCTCGCTTCGATGGGTTGGTAGACATGTATCCACTGTGGACCCTCGCCTGGGCTAATATTCGAAAGACTCGTTCTGCGTCGATCACCCTGACGATCATGTTCGTCATCGCTGCTCTTCTTCTTAACGCGGGACTGCTCGTTCTGATCAACTATGGCGGTTTCTTTACCGAACTGACCGATGAGCTGCAGACCTCAGACGTAATCTATGTTATGTCTCGAAGTCTTTACAGCCCCCAGACCGCGCGCTACTTCGCGCGCAACCCACATGTCACCGCGACAGAGGATCTTGACTGTTTGATGCTCGATGGCTATATCAAACCACGTGATATCGATAAGAATTATTACCTCTTGTTCTTTGATATGGATCAGACGCGTACCATGTCGGAGTGGAAGTTCGTCGGTGAATCCTTAGGGATATCCGGTGTAATGCCCATCTACGTGCCGGAAGTTTTTAAATCGATCGAAGGGTATCACCTGGGCGACGAGCTTATCATCACCTACCGCGACGATCTTAGGGGCAAGCCGTATGCGACCGGTAAGGACGACGAGACCGAATTGCGCAGCGAGCTGGTCTTTACTGTCAAAGGATACATCGAGGATGTGTACTTGAGCAGCACTGAGACCGGGGTCGTGGGATTCTATCTGCCCTCCGAAACATACCATGCCCTAGCCCGAAAGCTCGACTCACCCATCTATCAAGCTCATGTCACCTTTGCTGATCTTGATGACATCGAGAGTTTTCCCGCCGTTGAAGGAGACCTGCGTGACGTCATCGGTCTGAACTCGACCTCGTTGATGGCCAGTCCGATGACGAGTGTTATGGCTGCGATCGATCTTCCCATGTTGCAGTTGGCTCGGACCATGATGGCCAATATGGTCTCTGCGATGATGGTCCTGTTCGCCTTGATCATCGTGGGTGTGTGCCTTTTGGTCGTCTACTTCAAGATAGTGAACAGCATCGAGGAAGAGATGCTCAATATTGGCTCATTGAAATCAGCTGGATATACCACACGCCAGATCATCACCTCGATCGGAATGCAGTTTCTGGTCCTGGCTGTAGCGGGGAGCACGATCGGGATCATAGGCTCGTATGCGATCCTTCCCGCGGTCGCACTGGTGCTCGAACAGCAATCGGGTTTGATGTGGGAGCAGGGTTTCGATGCGACGATCAGTATCGCAGTTTGGGTGGTACTCTTGCTCATCACCGCATTGGTAGTCTGGTTCGCCGCTCGCCATGTGCATAAACTGACCCCGATCACGGCGTTGCGTGGCGAGTCACATACCCATACCTACCGCAAGAACCGTCTTGAACTCCACCGCTCCCCCCTCGGTCTTTCAAGCACCCTTGCGCTCAAGTCGATCCTGCAAAACCCCCGCCAGAGTGTCATGATACTCGTCATCGTCACCGCGGTCGCATTTTCAGGTGCCTTCGGGGTCACCATGTTCTACAACAGTGCTATCGACACCACCGCATTCGCTCAAGTTCCGGGACAAGAGATCACCAACGTTATTGCCATAGCGAACATTGATCGGACCTCGCCGGCTCTGCTTAACAAGATCTCAAAGATGAGCGAAGTGAGAAAAGCGATCTTTCTGGATGAGGCAAGTCTCACGCTGAATGGAAATGACGTGTCCGCAGAGGTCATGGTCGATTTTTCACAGCGTGAAGCGAGCAACATCTATCAGGGGCACTATCCCGAGAAAAGCGGTGAGCTTGCGGTCGCAGGTCTACTGGCGGAAAAATTCGGACTGCACATCGGTGATAGTGCGCAGGTCGGATTTGACGGCAAGGAGGAAACGTTCACGATTGTGGGGTTGAGTAGTGGATCTTTTAACGGCAATGCCGGCAACTCGATCCTCGCTGAGGATTATCTGCGGTTCAACCCCGACTTCAAGACGCAGGTCATCAATATCTATCTGTGGGATAGTGTCGATACCGCCCGCTATATCACGACACTCAAGGACACGTTCGGTAAAGATGTCTTCCTCGAGATCATGAACTTCGACGAGTTGATGGAAGAAGCATTGGTCTCGTATCAAAGCATCATCTCGCTGATGGGTATCGCGATGCTCGTGATCACTGCCTTCGTTATTACATTAGTGCTGTATTTCGTGATCAGTTCCTCCGTCATACGAAAACGCCATGAACTGGGCATTTTCAAGGCAAATGGCTATACGACCGAGCAACTGATGTTGCAATTCACCCTCGAATGCATGGTTCCCGTCATCGCGGGAGCATCTTTGGGATGCGTGCTGGGCGGTATTTATACCAACGCGCTCGTTGGACTTGCATTCAGGAGCGCGGGTATGATGGTCACCAACTTCATCGTCGACCCCCTGTGGGTCTTCGGATTTGGACTGATAACCGTTGTATTCTCCTTTATGCTTGCACTTCTCATCACCTGGCGTATCCGCAACATCTCGGCCTACGCACTCGTCACGGAGTGATCCTTCTTTCGTGCTGGTAGGGGAGGAGGGATTCGAACCCTCACTTGGTGGATTTTAAGTCCACTGCCTCTGCCGTTGGGCTACTCCCCCACGTATAAGCACCAAAAAAGGTGCTCTACGATTATGGCATATTATTTCGGTAATTCAATCCGGAAGAGCATATCGAGAAACGGCGTCCACACACCGAATGGCTGCGCGGTGACCGGTATGTTGAGTATCTCGATCTGTTGGGTATCGTGCGTATTCTCGAGCGGTTTCCCATCCTTGGTCACGATGACCGCGTTCTCCCCTTCTTCGACGAGCCCGAGCTCCTCGCGTGCGTACAGTCTGATGCCTTCGGTCGTCTCCAACGATTCGAGTGTCTCGCGTAGCTGCAGGTTGTATTCGTCGATGGCTGCTTTCTGCTCGTTGAGCACTCGTAGTTGTCGAGCCTCGCGATACCAGATGCGCATGGGTGTGTAGTACAGGGAAGCCACAAGCGCGAGCAACAAGACGATTGCGAGCGGGATGATGAATATCATACGCCCGGCAAAGCGCCCCTTGTTCGCGCCTTCATCGCGACGTTTCTTCTCGTTGGTCACTTCCGGTCTAGCCACGAGATATCACGCTATCTCTGTCCTAGCGCGACTGTTTGAACGCATCGAGACCCGGATAGACTGCGCTGTCACCGAGCTCCTCTTCGATACGGAGCAGGCGATTGTACTTCGCGACGCGATCGCTGCGCGCAGGTGCGCCGGTCTTGATCTGCCCGGCGTTGGTCGCCACCGCGAGATCGGCGATCGTCGTATCCTCGGTCTCTCCGCTACGATGTGAGATGACGCTGGTATAGCCGGCATTCTTGGCCATCTCGATCGCCTCGAGCGTCTCGGTCAGCGTACCGATCTGGTTGACTTTGATCAATATCGAGTTGCCTACACCGGTATCGATCCCTCTCTTGAGGCGCTCGGTATTGGTGACGAACAGGTCGTCGCCGACCAGCTGTACCTTCTCGCCCAGGCGGTCGGTCAGTAGTTTCCAGCCGTCCCAATCCTCTTCTGACATCCCATCCTCGATGCTCACGATCGGATAGCGTGTTGCGAGATCCTCCCAGAAATCGACCATTTCCTCGCTGGAGAGCTC
>WRDL01000081.1 GCA_009784095.1 Coriobacteriia bacterium
ACACCTGTCTGACCGTGGATGCGCTTGATCTCGGTCTGCAGTTGTTTGCGCGTGATCTCATCGACCGCGCCGAACGGCTCATCCATCAAAAGGATATCGGGGTTGGCCGCAAGCGAGCGCGCGATCCCCACTCGCTGTTTCTGTCCTCCGGAGAGCTCGTCGGGATAGCGTGGAAGGGTCGACTCGTCGAGTTGTACGATATCGAGCCACTTGCGCACCGTCTCATGGGTGCGTTGCTTGTCGCGTCCGTTGAGCAAGGTCGGAACGTATCCGATGTTCTTCTCGATACTCATATGGGGGAACAGGGCGCTCTCCTGGATCGCGTAGCCGATATTTCGGCGCAGATCGATCATCTCTTTGGCATTCTTGTCGACGATGTTGACCCCTTCGACGAAGATCTCTCCGCTGTCAGGCGTGATGAGCCCGTTGATCATCTTCAGTATCGTCGTCTTGCCTGAGCCGGACCCACCGATCAGAGTGACGAACTCACCTTTCTCGATGCAGAACGCGATGTGGTGGAGCACCTGTACCTCGGCAAATGATTTATTGACATCCTTGAACTGGATCTGACACCGCGTGTCGGTCGTGGTCGAGGTCGTGCTCATTCTAACAACCCCCTCTCACGAAGGAACCGCAAGGCGACATCTTTGGGCTCAGCGCCCTCTTCCTCGACTTCGTAATTGAGCTGGGCCATCGTCGCATCATCGATGACGTCATCTAATACCATCAGGGCGTCACCCAGCTGGGGATAGCGCTCGAGGACCTCGTTGCGTACGACGTTGCCGCAGCGGTATGAGGGATAGAACGACTGGTCGTCTTCGAGCACCGTCACCCCGGACGAGCTGAGTTGCCCATCGGTGGTGAAGATGTTAATGACATCGACCTGGCCCTGCGCTATCGCCTTATACTTGAGCCCGATATCAAGATCGGTCGTTGATCTAAAGGTCAGACCGTAGGTCTCGCACAGCGCCTTGTATCCGTCTTCGCGTTCGAAGAAATCGTACTCGGCGCCGAAGTTGAGAAGCGGTGCGACACGCGCAAGATCGCTGTATGTTCTCACATTGTATTGCTCGGCAAGCTCTGTGCGGATCGCAAGTCCATAGGTGTTGTTGAATCCGTACATACCGAGCCACTGCATGTTGAATCGATCGTTATACTCACTTTGGAGCTCGTCGAAGAGCGTCTCATTGTAAATGCCGGTCTTCTTGAGCACCTCGTTCCATCCGGTGCCGGTATATTCGGGATACAGATCGAACTCACCTGCCACCATCGCCGGATGGATGTTGGAGGTGCCTCCACCGACCCCTTGGGTCATCACGACTTTGAGATCGGTGCGATCCTCGATCACTGCGGTGAGCATCTCACCGATGATATACTGCTCGGTCATCGGCTTGGTCGCGATGTGAATGATATCGTCACCGGAGGTCCGGTTGGAGAGCGTGCTGATCACGACTACCGCAACACTTGCCGCCAACAGCGCTACCAGCGCTATCGCCCCGAGCCGACGCAGGATGACCTTGCGACTCTCGATCAGGCGGCTGATGGCGCCGACGATGAAGTCCATCAAGAACGCAAGCAACGCGATCAGAAGGCTTCCTGCGATCGTCATCGCCATGTTGTTGGTCGTGATGCCTCGATAGATCGCGACACCCAATCCACCCGCACCGATAAAGGACGCGATACCGGCAAGAGCAACGGTCATGACGACCATGTTGCGAAAACCGGCGACGATGACCGGGAGCGCAAGGGGTAGTTTGATCTTGGTCAGTATCTGTGACTCGGTCGAGCCCATACCGCGCGCCGCCTCGATGATGCGCGGATCGATGGTGTCAATACCGGTGAAGGTGTTTCGTACCATCGGCAGCAGTGCATAGATGGTCAACGCGATGATCGCGGTCGTGTTCCCGATACCTGAGAGCGGGATAAGCAGACCGAGAAGCGAGATGGACGGGATCGTGTAGACGATGTTGATGAGCGCGAGCGCAAGACCCGAGGTCTTTTTAAATTCCGCGATCAGGATGCCGATGACCAGCCCGATGAGAGAGGCCATCAAGATGGCGAGTAGGGAGATCGAAAGGTGCTGCAGGAGGAGCGAGAGGTAGAAATCCGGCTGGGTAGTCAACGTGCTCCAGACCTGTGATAGCATGATGTGTGAACCTCACAATGTATTAAATGACCATCTCGTACTCCGTAAAGAATTGTACCAGTTCAGGTACTTCGAGGAGGAAGGCGCGCAAAATGGAGACTATCGGTTATGGCAAGTGGAGAGAGACCGCTGATACCCTGCACATGATCGCGCAGATGATGGGCAAGGTAAAACTGGAGAAGATGTCGCCACAGCCCGAATGGAATCATTCGCTCCTCTATATCACCGCGCGAGGATTCAGCACGGGACTGGTCCCTGACCGACCCGACAGCTTCGAGATACTCTTGGATCTGATCGACGGACGCGTGATCGTGAATTCGACATCCGGCAAAAAGGTCTCGTTCGAATTGCGTGAGGGCGGATCTGTCGCCGACTACTACGCTGACTTGATGGCGGCACTCGACTACATCGGGCATCCTGTCAAGATCAACGAGGTCCCCCAGGAGTACTACTCGTCCACTCCGTTCAGTAAGCAGACCCATCACGTCTACTTCAACTCGCTTGATGCGCTCAACCATTTCAAGGTATGCACGCTCGCGCGCAACGCACTACTCCAGTTCAGCGCCCCGTTCCGCGGAAAAAAGATCCTGCCCTCGCTCTTCTGGGGGAGCTTCGACCTGTCGACGGTCCTGTTCTCGGGGGTCGAGAAAGCCTTCCCGGGAAAGAGCATCATCGAGCAGTCCGCGTTCGACGAGCAGTTCGTCGAGTTCGGATTCTGGGCCGGCGATCCGACCAGCGATGAGCCGTCATTTTACGCGATGGCGTATCCCTTTATGCAAGGCAAGTTGAATATGGATGCCTTCAAAGTCAAGACGGCGACCTACAGCCCCGAGAAGGCCGAATGCTTCCTCATGCTCAAGGACGTGTTGGCGACTGACGATCCGCACGAGACGATCGTCGAGTTCTGTCAGGATGCCTTTGCTGCGATCACCGATAAGGAAGAGTGGAAGCGAATGGCCTGGTTCACGAAACCGTTATTGCCCGGCGAGACCCATCATTCATAGAAGAAAGTCGCCGCATCGCTCCTGCGTCCGGTCGATCTGCGAGACGAGTGGCTTTTGCTGGTAGAGACCCCTATCGGTGAACCCTAGTCCGCGATAATACTCGCGGGTGCCGACCGAGCTGATCACGTTGATCGAACGATAACCGCTCTGTTGCGCGATATCGCATGCCTTATCGATGAGCTGTCTTCCCAGTCCGTAGTGTTGCGCTCCCTCGGCTGAGGCGCGTGCCTCAGCGTTAAGCTCGGCTACCCCACGCTTATCGGTGTTCAGCTCGGTTGCCTCGCACGCATCAGCGTAAAGTTCGGTTGTACGGCGCGCATCAGCGTTAAGCTCGGCTGCCCCACGCGTATCGGCGTTAAGTTCAGCCGCCGAGCCATAGATGTGGACCTCGCGGATCATCGCTTCGCCTGAGCGGACCGCAATATCAGCATCTGCGCGCTGCGACTCAAGAGAAGCGAGGTATTCGGGAAGCGGTAATGACAGGCGAAGGAACCCCAGGATGCGGCCAAGAGGTGTGATCCACTGGATGAACGCTTCTTTGGTGTTGGTCGTCCGGTAGGTGATGACGTCGAGCAGGCGATCGTCCAAAGCGACATGATCGGTGCTTATCTCACGCGCGCGGATCTCGCGTATCGGCTCCCCGCGCGCCTCGATCTCGCTTTCGACCGCTTGCCGCAGGTTCGCCTTCTTGTTGCCTGCGAGTATGTCGTGAGCTGAGATATCTCGGATCATGCGCGATATCCTCACGTATGCCGGTGTGTTCAACACATCGGTGGCAAGCAATGTGACCAACTCTTCTTCTGAGTACGGTTGCCAGGATCCGTCTTCAAAATGTGCTTTGAGCCCGGTACCTTCGACCAGCACACAGGGATAGAGTTTGATCTCATCGCTGCGATAGGGCTCCTCGGTCACGAACCGCAAGTAATCTTGGACATCGCGCTCGAGCGTCGATCCGTAGAGATTGCGCATGAAATGGGTGTGGGTCTTGAACCCGAAGAGGCGCAGTAGCTCGAAAGCGGTCTTGACCGTCTCCGGATCGGTGGGGCGATCGTTAAGCGCGAGGACCTCCTCATCAATGCTCTGTACGCCCATCTGTATTTTCGTGCAGCCGAGCTTACGCAGAAGTGTAAGACTCCCGATGCTGACTTCGCTCGGGCGCGTCTCCACTACCAGACCTACCACCCGATGCTGCGCCGTCTCGTTGATCGCATGCTGCTTCGAGAGCTCATCCAAAGTCGCCTCTTGGATCGCGCTGATCTGCTGCCAATAGGGATCTTCACCGTAGAGACGATCGATCGCTTGGTTGTAGGTGAGAGAGCGCGCATCGACCGCGCGTTGTGTCGCTTCTGTGAACTGCTCGAGATCCACTTCTTCGAAGCTGAGCCCCGCATCACAATAGAGTTCGAAACGCTCCTCGATGCTGCCATCGGCGACGATCTCGTCTTCGGCCTCGTTGAGCGCACGGAAGAGCTCGCTGATGAACCAGATCTGATAGGCGGGCGGATAATCGCTGAAGGTACCACCCAACACGATAAGCTCGATCTTGTCGGTCGCATGTCCCATGAGTCTGAGTACGCGCAACCTCGAGCTGACCTGCAGATACGGATCGAAGAAGTTGCGCTCGGCACGCTGGCAGGCGGGCTCATCGCTCAAATAACTCTTCGGCATACGGACATCGTTGGGACAATACAGACAGTCATTTGCGCATCTGTTCGGTTTGGTGATCACCGTAATGGTCGCCACACCCGAAGCCGTCCTTCTCGGCTTCATGCGAAGCGTTCGAAGCAGTTGCTTCTCTAGTGCGGCATCGATATCCCAGCTTGCCCACCGGTGCGGATCATTTTTTTTAACCTCGAGATAGTACGGCAAGAGCATGCGTTTCGAGGTGTGTTGCTCGCTCTCCAGCCCTTTATTGCGCACGCGGATCATGCTGATCAACGTGTCCTCATCGATCGCATCGGTGGTGCGAAGGGCGCCGATTAGGTCCAATATGATCGTTTCGATGTTCACCATTTCTCTATCCGCATGCGTGTTTTTTGTGATTGCTCCTCATTTGCATTCTATAACATAGAATAGTAGGCATGAGTATGGATAGAGAAACAGTACAGAGACTGCGAGAACTCAACAACGAATTCTACTTGAATAATTGTGATTCGTTCTCGAAGACAAGAAAGGGCCCTTGGGAGGGCTGGTTCCGTTGTATCGATATCATCGCGGACAAGCTCCCGCTGGCAGATTGGTCATCGGCCGAGCCGATGGGTGATGACAAGGTCTTCTCGGTCTTCGATCTGGGGTGTGGTAATCTGCGATTCAAAACATTTCTCGAGAACGCGTTTCCCGAGTTGAACATGGCCTATTTCGCGGTCGATAACTGCCAAGATATGATCCCGATGACCTCTGATGATGGTCGCCAGATCTTCTCACTTCATTTCCAGGATCTTGACGCGATCGAGGTGATAGCTGATGGCGAGAGCCTTAACAGCTTGATCGACGCTCCGCTGTGTAACCTTTCGGTCTCGTTCGGTTTCATGCACCATGTGCCGAACCAGGAGAACCGCAAGGAGGCGCTGCGCGCGCTGGTCGACCAGACCTACCCCGGCGGATTGGTCATCGTCTCGCTGTGGCAGTTCATGTCGCATCCGGAGCTAGCGGACAAAATGCTCCAGTTCCACGCCCGCGCCTGTGATGAGTTGCATATGCCACCGTTGGAGCCCAATGACTTCATCTTAGGCTGGCAGAATCTACCGGACGCGTATCGGTACTGCCATAGCTTTACCGACGAGGACATCGACGATCTTGTCGATTCGATTGCTGACAAGGCCGATCTGGTCGCGCGGTTCACCTCTGATGGTCGAACTCACGACCTGAATTCCTACGTAGTGTTCCAAGTCAAATAATTGGAGGGACCGTAGGGTCGGTTCCTTTCGTCCCAATACCAGGGTTGGACGGTAGGATCGATTCCTTTCGTCCCAATCCCAGGGTGGGACCGTAGGATCGATTCCTTTCGTCCCATTCCCCTTGCTCAATCAAAAAAGTCCCTTTCGGGACCTTTTTGACTCTAAGTCGTTATCGAGCGATCAGTTACGGGACGAAAGGAACCGACCCTACGGTCCCACTAGTTCTGATGACGTTTCGCGACCGTCAAGCTCAAGTCGAGCCACTCGATGTCTTTCTCGAGCAACTCGCGCTCATCGACCGCGTCCTCCGGAAGCCTCTTCAAACGATCGTACATATTATCGATATCACGCTTGATGTTGAAGATATCGGCGTTGGTCAACTCGACCGCCATATCTGCCAGGACCAGCATATGGTCCTCTGAGACCGACATATAGCCGCCGTAGACACTATAGACTCTCATGTCATCGGGATTGTCGCCGGTCTTGATACGCATTTCGCCGCGTGCCAACTCGGCGACCAGCGGCGCGTGGAGCGGAAAGATCGCCAGCTCACCGAGTTGCGTCGTGACGACCACGTTGCGTGCTTCGCCACGAAAGAGGTTCGCGTCGGGTGTCACCACCTCGACCATGAGCGTTTTTGCTTGCTCGAAATGCTCCGCCATGACCTACTCCCCTGTCATCATTTGCAGTTCTTCGGCGCGCTCAAGAACATTCTCGATCGTCGAGGCAAAGCG
>WRDL01000082.1 GCA_009784095.1 Coriobacteriia bacterium
AGCGGTACTCCGACTGAGGTCTCTGACGCGGTATTTGATATCAGCATTCCGGCGAGTGTATTGGCAAGTGGTGTTGCGCTCCACCTCGATTCCAACGCGAACGCACGCTTCGATATCATCCCGGTCTATGTGGAAGGTGTATCGCTTGCTGATACCGAAAAGACGGTTCTCGCTGGTGAGAGTTTCACGCTGGTGGCGACGATCGCTCCAACTGATGCGACCAACAAGAACGTGACTTGGTCAAGTAGCGATCCGACCGTGGCGACCGTCGACTCAAATGGGGTTGTAACGACCCACAAATTTGGCACCGCTACCATCACGGTGACCACCGAGGATGGCAGCTACACCGCCACCTGTCTGGTCACTGCGATCCGATATGCAACGGTCGCTGACACCACAGTCGCCGGCTTTATCGGCAGGGCGCTTCCCGGTACCGATACCGCGGTCGTCACGCTCTTCGGAGAGTGGCTCTCCGCCGGTCTCGTCAATGTGAATGCGACGGGCTGGTTTAGCAACCTGCCGATCGGCGTGACCGTCACAGCGTCCGGTGCAGCAGGATCAGATACGATCACCTTCACCTTCAACGGCACTCCGGCGCACGCCTCGGCGATGCCTCTGAGCATCACTATTCCGGCGAGCGCACTGGAAAGCGGTGTCGCGCTCGTGGTCGAATCCAACCCGAATGCGCGATTCGATATCGTACCGGTCGACGTAGAAGGGGTGACGCTATCCGAGACCGAAAAGACCGTTCTCGCCGGTGAGAGCTTTACCCTGGTGGCGACGACCACTCCGCTTGATGCCACGAACCAGAACGTGACCTGGACGACCAGCGATCCGTCTGTCGCGACCGTCGACCAGGACGGAAATGTCACCACTCACAAAAGAGGTACCGCCACCATCACGGTGACCACCGAGGACGGAGGCTACTCCGCTTCCTGCACCGTCACCGCGACCAGCTACGCGACCATCGCCGACAAGCGCGTCGCCGGCTTTATCGGTAGGGCACTACCCGGTACCGATACCGCGGTCGTCACGCTCTTCGGTGAGTGGCTTGTCAGCGATCTGGTCGATGTGGACGCATCGAGTTGGTTCGCCAGCCTCCCGACCGGCGTAGTGGTCCACGCCAACGGCGTGGCAGGAAGCGACACACTCACGTTGACCTTTACCGGGACGCCGACGCAGGTCCTTGCCGAGGTGTTCGACATCACGATTCCAGCAAGCGTGCTTTTCAGCGGTGAAGCACTTGCGGTCGATCTCAACGAGAATGCTCTATTCGATATCGTGCCGGTCGCAGTCGAGGGTATTAAGCTATCCGAGATCGAGAAGACCCTCAAGGTGGGCGAGAAGTTCACTTTGATCGCAACGATCACTCCTGAGGACGCGACCAATAAGAACGTGATCTGGACGAGCAGCGATCCGTCTGTGGCAATCGTCGATGAGTTCGGTAACGTGACCGCGCTCAAGGTCGGAAAGGCCACCATCACGGCGATGACCGAGGATGGTCAGCTTATCGCCACCTGCGAGGTCACCGTCGTCAAGGTAGACGATCCACCGAAACCGCAGCCCGATCCGACCCCGAAACCGACCCCCACGACCCCCAAGGCAGGCGATATCCTCAGCCTTGATCGTCTCTTGTGGCTTGGAGGGATCTTGGTCGTCGGAATAATCAGCGCGCTCCTATGGTTCTGGACGCGTCGCGACAAGGATAAGGAAGTACCTACAGACCTCGAAGAGTGACCCGACAATGAGACAGTAGCGAGACAGTAGGGTCGGTTCCTTTTGTCCCAAATCGGGGATAGGAGAACGGATTCCCCTTGTCCCGTATCGAGAGGAACCATCGAGCGGATCGAGCGAACACCTCGGTCCGTTCTCATGTATCGACGGTTCTTAGGGTTGTCGACCCGACTGTTCCACTGTTCGATATGTAACTCCAGCGAAGATTTTCTCCTGCTAAAGCACTCCTTTACTATTGTGCTATCGTGAAGACACGAAGCACGAGAACATGCTCGTCATTGGCGAGCGTTATCGCCACATTCGAGATCAGGGGGAG
Source organism: Coriobacteriia bacterium (assembly GCA_009784095.1). Lineage (GTDB taxonomy): Bacteria > Actinomycetota > Coriobacteriia > WRKU01 > WRKU01 > WRDL01. Next base: position 2,051 of record WRDL01000082.1, read on the forward strand.
ATCATGTCAAAACCAGTACCGGACAGCAGCATTGATACCCAGGGAACCACAAACATCAATTGGTGGCCCGATCAGCTCAATCTCAAGACCCTGTCGCAGAACAACGAGCTTGTCGATCCACTCGGTGACGACTTCGATTACAAGGCCGCGTTCGACAACCTTGATCTTGATGAAGTGCGTGCCGACCTTGTCGCGCTCATGCACGAATCGCAGGAGTGGTGGCCGGCTGATTATGGTGATTACGGTCCTTTCTTCATCCGTATGGCATGGCACAGCGCCGGCACCTATCGCATCTTCGATGGACGTGGCGGAGCAGGCGATGGTACTCAGCGGTTCGCACCGCTGAACAGCTGGCCTGATAATGTTAACCTCGATAAGGCGCGTCGCCTCCTGTGGCCGATCAAGCAAAAATACGGAAACAAGATATCGTGGGGGGACCTGATGGTCTTTGCCGGTACGTGCGCGATCGAGCAGATGGGGCTGACACCCTTCGGTTTTGCCGGCGGTCGTGAGGACGTGTTCGAGCCACAAGAGGATGTTTACTGGGGCTCGGAGAGAGTGTGGCTCAGCGACACTGAGCGCTACTCCGGCAAGCGCGATCTGGACAAGCCACTTGCTGCGGTCCAGATGGGATTGATCTACGTCAATCCCGAAGGACCGGACGGCGAGCCCATTCCGATCGAGTCGGCAAAAGACGTACGCGATACCTTTGCAAGAATGGCGATGGATGATCATGAGACGGTCGCGCTGGTCGCCGGTGGGCATACCTTTGGAAAGGCGCATGGCGCCGCTCCCGCGACGCATGTCGGACCTGAGCCCGAGGCGGCACCCATCGAGCAGATGGGGTTGGGCTGGAAGAGCAACTTCGGAAGCGGGGACGCGGGCGATACGATCGGTAGCGGTATCGAGGGTGCGTGGAAGCCCAACCCGACGACGTGGGATATGGGATACCTCAAAGTCTTGCTCAAATACGATTGGGAGCTGACGAAATCACCGGCGGGCGCCTATATCTGGCTTGCGGTCGACGTCGATGACGAGGATATGGTCGTCGACCCGTTCGATCCGTCCAAGACCCACCGTCCGATGATGACAACTGCCGACCTCTCGCTCAAATTCGACCCGATCTACAAAGAGATCAGCAAGCACTATCTGGATAACCCCGATGAGTTCGCCGATGCCTTCGCACGTGCGTGGTTCAAACTGACCCATCGCGACTTGGGTCCCAAGGCGCTGTATTGGGGAGCTGAGGTACCTTCCGAGGATCTGATCTGGCAAGATCCGATCCCGGCACCTACCGGCAAACCGCTCAACGATACCGAGGTAGAAAAACTTAAGTCCACCATCGCAGCCAGCGTTCTCTCGGTCACCGACCTGGTCAAGACCGCGTGGGCTTCGGCCTCGACCTTTCGAGGCTCGGATAAGCGCGGTGGTGCCAACGGTGCCAGGATCGCGCTCGAGCCGCAAATTGGTTGGGAGGTCAATGAGCCCTATCACCTCAAGAAGGTGTTGGAGGTCTATCGATCCATCCAGAAGGACTTCACCGGTACGGTCTCACTGGCTGATCTGATCGTCCTCGGTGGAGCGGTCGGTATCGAGAAGGCCGCCGCTGCCGCCGGCGCGCAACTTGAGGTGCCATTTACACCGGGGCGTGCTGATACCACCCAAGAGCTGACCGATGCCCACTCTTTTGCGGCGCTCGAGCCCAAGGCCGATGCGTTTCGCAACTATGTGGCAAGAGGGGTCACCACACGCGCCGAAGAGATGCTCGTCGATAAAGCCCAGCTTCTCGGTCTGACCGCACCTCAGATGACCGTACTGCTCGGTGGATTACGTGGACTCGACATCAACTTCGAGGGATCCAAGCATGGCGTGTTCACCGATAAGCCCGGTGCACTGACCAACGACTTCTTCGTTAACGTACTCGATATGGCGTACGAGTGGGAGCCGACCGATGACGCGAACGTCTTCCAAGGACGAGACCGCGCTAATGGGAAGTATGTCTGGACCGCCACGCGCGCCGATCTGATCTTCGGTTCGAACGCCCAATTGCGTGCCACTGCGGAGATCTACGCGCAAGACGACGCGAAGGAGAAGTTCTATCAAGACTTCGTGGTCGCATGGAATAAGGTGATGAACGCCGACAGGTTCGACCTGCTCGACTAGACGGAACAGACTCAGTAACGGTACGGACCGAGGACGACCCCTCGGTCCGTTACTTTTGCACCTTCATAGAAGCAAAGAACAGGGTGCGTAACATGGTCTGCTAAGAATACGGGACATCGAGATCGTACTCTACGAGTCACAAACCACTACTTCAACAACACAAAGTGACACCGTTCACTCTCCAGAATTCCCTCATCACGCATCTTTGAGATCTCGGCAGAGAGCGCGCTACGCTCAACACCCAGATAGTCTGCCAGCTCCTGACGCTTGAATGGAACGGTGATCGAGTTCGAGCCGCAGCGCTCCGCTTCATCCTCAAGATAAGCCATCAGCTTTTCACGTGTGCTGTGTTTGCCGATGATGCGTAGTTTATGTTTTAGGCTGAGCGTCTCCTCAGCCAGTCCGACGATCAGATTCTCGATCAACTTACGATGAGCAGCACATGCCTTCGAACAGGTATCTATGATGGCGCGATGATCAAGGAACAAGACTTTGCTTGCCTCAACAGCGATCACACTATGAGGAATGCTATGAACCTGTGCGCAGACGAATGCTCCACCGAAGGGCTCACCCGACTTGATAGCCGCATGGATGGAGCGCTTGCCGTCTCGGTCTATGCTGATAACTTGAGCTGCACCTTTATAGAGGAAACCAAGCGCGCGTACCTCATCTCCAGCATGCCAGATAGTCTGTCCTTTCTTATATGAATTCATTTTCGCGCCCCGGCATTTCAACAGTGCGTCGATGTCTTCAGTTTCGATACCATCAAAAAGTCGGGTGTGTGAGAGTAGTTCGCAAGGATAGGAGGAGGGTATTGTTTCAGCGGTCATATCATGACTTTCTCTTGTTGTTGTATTTCCAACAGCATTTACATTCTAACGTATTACACTGGTGTTTAGATGGGTAATCATCGATGTCCATCAGCGAAACGGAGGGAACGACATGAGCAAACGATCCAATCGATCCGACCAAAGCGCGCACAAGACATGTGTGAGTCCACGTCTTACCTTGGTTATACTGATAGCATTTCTTCTCATGTGTCTATTGCTCGTGAGTGCTTGCGCGTCAGACAACGCACTCGATGAGCGCACCACTCAAGAAGAGAACGCTTCAGTACCGAGTGAACCGATCCTTGATCCGCAGCAGTGGCTTGAGGAGTATCCCGACCAGGTCAGATCATTCATGACCGCCACAGAATCAGCTCCCGAGCATGATTATCTTGAACACTATCCGTGGTTGGCGACTATCTATGAAGGCAGCGGTTTCGCGAAGAGCTACTTCTCGCCGCGACCGCACCTTAACGCACTTGAGGACGTAAAAGCTACTCTTCGTATTAATGAGAAATCCCCCTCGAGCTGCTTTTCTTGTAAGACTCCGCAGTACACGATCGCGGAGCTCAAAGATGCCGATGCCCTCTATAGCATGACGTTCTACGAGGTTTCAGATCAGATGACTCAGACTATCACGTGCTATGACTGCCACAAGAACGAACCGGGGCGCGGTCAGGTGGGAAGGTCCGGTTTTCGAGGTGGCTTTCTCGGCTCGACCCGACGGCATTTCAATGAGCAGTTCACCGATATTGATCAGGGAACCGCCTCCTGCGGGCAGTGCCATAACGAGTACTACTTCGATCCCGATACCAAAGCGGTCAAGCTACCGGGATCGTTGACCGACCCCAAGGATATCTTCGAGTTCTATCAGTCGATCGATTTCGTCGATTACGAGAATACTTTGACCGGCACCCAACATCTGAAAGCTCAGCATCCTGAGTTCCAGTCATACACGAATAGTGTTCATGACGTGCGCGGACTGAGTTGTGCCGATTGCCATCTAGAGCGTGTGAATGGCCGCGGGGGGCAGTTCACGAATCATCGAATTACTGATCCGGTCGACTCACCGATCATTCGCAGAAGCGTGTGCTTGCCTTGTCATGGTGATGAAGGATCGCTCGAGTTGGTCGAGCGGACTCAAGCTCGCACAAAAGAGCAGACCGAGGCAATCGCCATCAGACTCGCGGCATTCACCGAGCGGTTTGGAGCTGCGGTGAGCGCGGGAAGTCTTGCAGAAGCACAGCTCGAAGAGCTACGCGCACTCAACCGCGAAGCGCAATGGTACTGGGATTGGGTTATTGTCGACAATGGTTACGGAGTGCACAACCCTACGCAAGCCAAAGAGTGTCTCGACAGGGCAGATGAACTACTGGCGCAAGCAGAAGCGCTCTTGCCGTAGACTCTCGATCTCAGTCATGTTTTTGATGACAAGTCCTATCGAAATGGTGGGACTTGTTCTTTTTGCGCTTCTTTCAGCCTTGCCTGAGGACAAAGGCACCGACCCCACTGTCCCAATCACTCTCCCAAGCACGAAATCAACGAAAAAGTGAACAGAATTCAACTCCAAGGTAACGAGAAAATGGAGATGAACAAGGCAAGGACCCTGTCAGCTTACA
>WRDL01000083.1 GCA_009784095.1 Coriobacteriia bacterium
AGCTCGACGGAGATCAGGCTCAAAAACTCCAAGACGAGATACTCACGCAGTTCATTGCGGAGATCTCGCTGCCTGACTCATCGACAGGCGCTTCTGATTTGGATATCGTCCGGCTCAAAGCAATGACCGCTACGCAGATAGAGATGACGCTACGAGCAGCGAAAAGCGGGGCGCTGTATGCAAGTCTACTGTCTCTGGGCTCGGACCAAAAGACCATTGCTTCCCAAGTGCGTGATATCGTCGAGCAATGTGCGCGGTTCGGTCGTACGCTCAATGATGTCGAGAGTCAGCCGATCGATCATGCCTATGATGATGAGCATCGCGTATGCATCATAAAAGCAATGCTGACGATCGAGTTAGCGCGTCGATTCAGTGTCCGATATACTGAAGTGAAGAGAGATCGTGCGGTGATGGATTTCGATGATCTGATCACGACCGCCCACACCTTGCTCGCAACAAATGAACGGGTAAGAGAACACTATCGCGAACGGTTCGACTATCTATTGGTCGATGAGTTCCAGGATACCAACCCCTTCACCTATCGGATCGTCGACATGCTCGCGCGTGATAATCTGTGCTTGGTCGGCGATGCGAAACAATCGATCTTCGGGTTCAATGGTGCTGACGTCTCCTTGATCTCGACGCTAACCGAAGCATGGGATACTGATCCCGCGACACAGATCATTCCGCTTTCGACCAACTATCGTTCGACAAAAGCGTTGATCGACTACGTCAATGCGTTTTGTGCCCATGACCTGCTCTTAGGTGATAATATGCAGACTCTCGAAGTGGGAAGGATGGCCAAAGAGGACGACCTCATACTTCCTGCTGGCCGATCGCCGGTCGAACTGGTCGGAGTCGGTCTGGAAAGCTCTGCAAATGCGGATGCAAAGAGGCGCGCGGAAGCAGAGATGATCGCCGAGCACTTCACACAGCTTCACCGGGGCGGTATCGGCTGGGGAGATATGACCGTGCTGGTACGCCGGCATGCGGATGCCCAACTTATGTTCGATGTGCTTGAAGAGAAGGGGATCGCAGGATCGATCACCGGTGGCAAGAGTTTTTATAACGAACCGGTCATACGCGAGCTTACCGCACTGCTGCGCCTGATCCGCAATCCTCACGATGACCAAGCGTTCGTGACGGTCGCGCTTTCTGCAGCGGGTAACTTATCGGATACGTTGCTCGCGATCCTCGGCCAGCTCACCCACCAGCGCGATGAGAATGACCGGCGCATTTACCGCTCGCTCTTCGAGGCGATGCAAAAATACGTCGATGAATGCGATGACGAAGACGATAACCGTCAGAACGCAACTCACTTTCTTGCGGTCCTCGATCGGTCCGTGGACATGATCGGGCGATACCCGATCAGCGACATAATTACCCTGTTCTATCGTGACCGTGGAGTGTTCGCGCTTTGGGATACGACCGGTGCTGAGAGCGAACGCGAGAAAGCAAATTATTTCAAATTCATGCGGATCATCGACGCGTTCTGCGAAGAGGACACCAGCCTGATCGATCTCATCAAGATGGTCGAGAACGCGTACGAAGAGGGTCTGGAAGAGAGTATCGGCCTCTGGGTGAGCAAGGACACTCAGCGCGTCAACATCCAGACGGTCCATAAAGCGAAAGGTCTCCAATTCCCCGTAGTCGCATATTTGATGGGAGCGAATATGCCGAAGAGTCTGAGCGGTCCCTTTGCTTTCTACAATGATGAGCGACCGATAATGCAGCAGCTGATCGAGGAGACCATCGATACACTTGAAGAAAAATATCGAGAAGAGGCTCGAGTTCAATGGGCGCGCCAGACTCCCGGTGCTATCGTCTTCGTGGTCAACAGCAAAGATTCCGACCACGTGCGCAACGCGCTCTATCAACTATTCCGCCATGTGCAATTCACCCTCGACCACGCTGAGTCGAAGCGCCTCTTCTATGTTGCGAGCACACGTGCAAAAGATCATCTGATTGTGACGTATCATGCATCGAAAGGCGAGGTCAAGCCTACAACACGAAATCTCGGTCATGTATTGACCCAGGTATGTGAGGACGGGCAGGACAGTCCGACCTTCACCCACCGTGCTGTCGAGATCGAGCAGATCGATGAGCTGACAGACGCACCGGCACGATCTGCGATCGATAAAGCAGATACCGCAACCGCCGAGCTGACTCTCCTAGCTCCGAGTGATCCGCCGACCCATGAGCTGACCTATAAGCTCGTCCAAATATCTGCCTCGCAGATCCTTGCGTACAGCCAGTGCCGATGGAAGTATTGGTGGACCTATGGGAATCGTCTATCGATCGCTCGCGAGACGGTCCTCGCATTCGATGAGGAGAGCGAGCTGCTCGAGCAATCATCGGCAAGCCATCGCGGAACGGTCCTGCACAAACTGTTCGAAGTGATGGGTGAAACAACGAACGCGGATGGTGAAGCTCTCGACCGGACGCGCATCGGGACTATCATGAACGCCTACGGAGTTCCCCAGAGCGAACACGCACAGATCGAAGCTGCCCTCGAGACGTATCGCTCCTCAGATATTCTCAAGGAGATACGCGTATACGAGCATGTGCACCATGAGTACCAGTTCTACACAGCGATCGATTCGTACTATCTGTTCGGGTATATGGACGTACTTGCTGTCGACTCCCGCGGTAATGTGCTGATCGTCGACTACAAGATAAGCGACTCAAAAGAAGACAAGTCAAAAACCTACGCGAAGCAAGCTCTCATCTACGCGTTCGTCGCGCTCGCGCAAGGAGCCGCCTCGGTACGGGTGGTGTTCACCCAGATCAGTGCCGAGTCGGTCTTTGAACATGGCGCGGGTACGTTCACCGCTGACGACATCGACACGCTTCGCGCGGAGATACTGACCGACATCGACAAGATGCAACGGATCCAGACCGAACAGCCCGCCGATCCGATCCACGCGCTCTGCGCGTATTGTGCAGTACCTCATTCGCTGTGCAGTCACTCAAAGCGTCAGTGATACAATATTGCGCATGAGCACCAACGCGTCAAAGACCCCGCTACGCGTCACGGTTCTATGTGGTGGCACCAGCGATGAACGCGAGATCTCCCTTCTGTCGGGAAAAAACGTCATCCACGCGCTCGTGAACGCCGGTTACCAGGTAAGATCACTTGATCCTGCCGACACCGGTTGGATCACCGAGCTCGAGAACGATCCGGGTGACGTCGTATTTCCGATGCTTCACGGACGAGGCGGCGAGGACGGCACCGTTCAGGCACTCTGCGAGTTGCTCCATGTCCCCTATGTAGGCAGCGGTGTGCTCGCCAGCGCGACCGCGCTCGATAAAGTCCGCGCCAAACAGGTCTACGTTGCCGCAGGTCTCAACACCCCTGCATGTGCGGCGGTCAGACCCTATCACGACTACGACGCAGAGGACATCATCAGAAACGTCGGGCCCTGTCTGGTCGTCAAACCGGCGCTCGAAGGTTCGTCATTGGGCATGACCATTGTTCACTCGGCGACTCCCGAGACACTCAAAGCCGCGATCGACGAGGCATTCCGTCATGACAACACCGCTCTGATCGAGCAATATATCGAGGGTACCGAAGTGACGGTGCCGGTGATCGGCAACGAGAAGCCTCATGCACTGCCCACGATCGAGATCGTACCGGCAGAAGGGCTTGAATTCTATAACTATGAAGCCAAGTATGCGCCCGGTCAGTCCACCCACATTATTCCCTCACGTCTGGGCGACCAGGTCAACGAGCAACTCTCACGCACAGCCGAGCGTGTCCATGAAGTGCTCGGTTGCCGCGGTTTTTCTCGCAGTGATTTCATTGTCGGTTTTGACGCGAAACAGGATCTCCAGATCTTCTTGATCGAGACCAATACCATTCCCGGTATGACCGATACCTCTCTGGTGCCTGACTCAGCACGAGCGGCCGGCATCGAGATGGAGGAATTGGTGAGCACCTTGATCGATCTCGCGCTCGAAGAACACGTTTAATACCAGTTAAGCTTGGTACTCGGCATGCTCACTACCACAAAAAACGTTGATATTCATATATAAGGAATTAGGAACATAAGGAAATAAAAGAGCAATCTTTTCATTGTTATTTCCAATTAACACAATAAAGTGAAATAACAGGTATACTGTTTATCATTGTTTCCAGTTCGTGAAGGGGTACAACGCATGAGCAATAGAGCCGGAACGCTGACCAAAAACCTATCCGGAGAGGCAGAATTTGAATCGTTTAACCCCTCTCCGCTTCCGCCTGATCCTCCGCTCGATCTGAACGCTGATCTTATAACGAGCCTTATGGACGCAAATAAACAGATTGCTCTTCTCGATAGCAAGTCTTTATATATCCCGAGCATCAAACAATTTGTTTCCATGTACGTTCGAAAAGAAGCGCTTATGTCTTCTCAGATCGAAGGAACTCAGGCAACACTCGAGGATGTGCTTGATCCTTCAAAAGAAAAGAACGCAAACCAAGATGTAGCCGATGTTATCAACTACATCAATGCGACCGAGTTCGCGATCGAGCGTCTCAAAGAGCTGCCGCTGTGCACGCGACTCATAAAAGAGGTACACGCAGAACTCATGCAGAATACACGTGGACAGGAGAAGTCTCCCGGCGAGTTCCGCAGGTCGCAGAACTGGATCGGAGGTGCAGGAAGTACGCTGAAAAACGCTATCTTTATTCCACCCTCACCGGATGACATGGTCTCGGCTCTCTCGGATCTCGATAAGTACATGAATAACGATAATGAATACGATGCTCTGATACGTACCGCTCTCATTCACTATCAGTTCGAGACGATCCATCCTTTTCTTGATGGAAATGGTCGCATCGGGCGACTGCTAATAACTCTTTACTTGATCGAGCAAAGAGTGCTCAGTATGCCTGCGCTCTATATCTCATATTATTTGAAGAAGAACCGTGTCGAATACTATGATCGTTTGAGTGATGTACGCGACAAAGGGAGCTTTGAGCAATGGGTCACTTTCTTCTTGCGAGCAGTTTTCGAATCAGCGAAAGATGCCACAATAAAGATCGATGTACTGTCGGCCTTGCACGACAAGAATACTCAGATCATAAGAGATATGGGAAGAGCATCAAGAACTTCTCTGCGAGTTATTGCGTATCTTGAAGAGAACCCGATCATAGAAATTCAAAAGACTGCAGACGATCTCGATCTGGCATATAACACGGTCTCAAGATCGGTAGAGCGCCTCATTGAGGTAGGAATACTCGCACAGGCTAATAATAAAAGTCGGAACAGAGTATTTGAATATACTGCCTATCTTGACGTTTTGCGAGACGGAACATAGAGAAAACTACTCAGGCGCGACGATCCGTTCTTGTCCGCCCATGAAGGGGCGCAACACCTCGGGGATGAGGACACTTCCATCAGCCTGCTGGTAGTTCTCTATCACCGCTGCCAACGTACGTCCGACCGCGAGACCCGAACCGTTGAGTGAATGCACGATACGACTGCCCTTGAATTCAGCGGGGTCGCGATACTTGATATTGGCGCGCCTCGTCTGGAAATCACGGCAATTCGAACATGATGAGATCTCTTTATAATCGTCGTAGGAAGGTAGCCATACCTCGATGTCATAGGTCTTGGCGGAGGCAAAGCCCATGTCACCGGTACAGAGCACGATCGTACGATAGGCAAGTCCCAACTCTTCAAGGATATGCTCAGCCTGACGCGTCATCGATTCGAGTTCGTCCATGCTGGTCTCGGGGGTGGCGAATTTCACCATCTCGACCTTGTCGAATTGATGTACTCGGATCATACCACGCGTATCGCGACCGGCAGAACCGGCCTCCTCGCGAAAACACTGGCTGAAGGCGCAGTAGTGCAGAGGTAGTCGCTCACCTTCAAGCACCTCACCACGATGAAGGTTCGTCAACGGCACTTCGGCGGTGGGGATCAAGTAGAGGTCATGATCGGTGATCCGATACAGATCATCTGCGAATTTAGGTAGGTTGCCGGTCGCGAACAGCGATTCCGAGTTGACCAGCGAGGGGGGCGCCCATTCTTTGAAACCGATCTTGTGATGCTCTTCGAGCATGAAGTTGATGAGCGCACGCTCGAGCCGGGCACCGTCGCCAGCCAGCACGACGAACTTGGACTCGGCAAGCTTGACACCGCGGTCGAAATCAATGATACCCAGTGCAGGTCCGAGATCCCAGTGTGGCTGGGGTTCAAAATCGAAGGTCGGCGGGGTCCCGATGCGACGCACCTCGACGTTATCGTTCTCATCGGTGCCGATCGGAACGCTCTCATCAGCGATATTGGGAGCAAGCGATAGGTAGCGCTGCGTTTCCTCTTCAAGTCGCTTCATCGCGTTCTCACGCTCACCGATCTCCTCATTGATGTCGCGAACGGCCTTTTTTGCGATCTCCGCCTTGTCGCCCTTACCTTGCGCCATGAGCGCACCGATGGATTTACTCGCCTCATTGCGTTGCGCCTGCAACGCCTCGACCTTGACGATCGCCTTGCGGCGCTTCTCGTCGAGCACCATGAACGTATCGACATCCCAGTTGTCCTTGCGACTTTGCATCGCCTTTGCGACGACCTGGGGATTATCGCGTATGAATTTGGCATCAAGCATA
>WRDL01000084.1 GCA_009784095.1 Coriobacteriia bacterium
GGCTCGGGTTCATCATGATCATGATCATCGCGGGCACCCAACTCTCGATGCTGGGACTGGTATCCCCGCAATTCACGCTTTGGACGAGCCTTGCGCTCCTGGTATTGGTCATGGCAGTCATGATCTATGTGATGATCAACATCGGTCAAGGTGGATATCGGCTCAGTGAGCGCGAGAAGGTCGCTTCCGGTGAGAGAGTGGCTCAACCTCGCACGCGCGCTCTCGAAGAATACGTCGTCGAGGACGATGATCACTGGATACTATGGGGTACGTTCTATAACAATCCCGACGATCCCGCGCTCTTCGTCGAGAAGAGGGTCGGGCTTGGATGGACCACCAATGTGGGAAATCCCGCGGGCAGACGCTTGATGATCGTGACCGGGATCGGGCTTGTCGCCCTGCTCGTAGCGGTGCCTATCCTAATGCTGCAGGAGATGTGACGGTCACTTCGTGCGGCTGAGTTCGTTCAGATCGTAGGGCGTCTCTTGGTAGACGCAGTAGTTGAGCCAGTTCGTGAATAGCAGATTGGAGTGGGCGCGCCATCGTACGTGCGGTTTGTTCGAGGGATCGTCATTCGGGAAATAGTTCTGCGGGACCTCGATCTCTTTGCCCGCCGCAATATCACGTTCATACTCGAGACGCAACGTATCCGCGTCATATTCGCTATGCCCGGTGACGAAAACGCGCCGTCCATCGGGAGAGGCGGCGAGGTAGGCACCGGCTTCATCGCTTGAGGCAAGAAGCTCGAGGCGCGGCTCGAAGACGATCGCCTTCTCGCTGACCGTCGTGTGTCGACTATGCGGTGCCCAGAACGCGTCATCGAATCCGCGGGTCAGCTTGTTCTTCCCATCGGTGACGGTATGGAGAAACGCACCGAATACCTTGTGGGCGAGCGGCTCCTTCTGTATGTTGTAGTGATGATAGAGACCGGCTTGTGCAGCCCAACAGATGAAAAGTGTGCTAAAAACGTTCTCATCTGCCCAGTCCATGATCTCGACCAGCTCGTCCCAGTAGGCGACGTCCTCGAAGTCCATGTTCTCGACCGGAGCTCCGGTGATGATCAATCCATCCCATTTCTCCTCACGCGCCTGTTCGAACGTGCGATAGAAGACATCGAGATGATCGAGGTCGGCGTGTCGGGGATGATAGCTCGCGGTATGGATGAAGCGTACCTCGCTCTGAAGCGGCGAATTCGAGAGCGCCCGCAACAGCTGAGTCTCGGTCGTGATCTTGGTCGGCATCAGATTGAGTACCAGGATGCGCAACGGGCGAACATCCTGCGTTTCCGCGCGCGTATCGGTCATCACGAATACATTCTCATTCTTGAGTGTCTCGATGGCGGGAAGCTTATCTGCGATCTTTACCGGCATGCTTTATCCTTGTGTTCTCTCGAATATCCCCAGGCTGAGGTATCTCTCACCCGTATCGGGCAATACTACCACAATCGTTTTACCTACATTGCTTGCGCGCGTGGCGATCGTGCGCGCTGCAGCCAACGCAGCTCCGCTGCTAATGCCGACGAGCAATCCTTCAGTATAGGCCAGCCAGCGCATCTGCTCGAACGCCTCCTCATCGGTGATCGCTGTGACCTCATCGCAAAGTGAAGTATCGAACAGTGGTGGTACGAACCCTGCGCCGATCCCTTGGATTTTATGAGCGCCCGCCTCTCCTCCGCTCAGTATCGCGGAGCTTGCCGGCTCGACCGCAACGATCTCGACACGCGGGTTTCGATCGCGCAGGAACCGACCGGTACCGGTGATCGTGCCGGCGCTTCCTACTCCGGCAACAAGGATATCGATCTCGCCTTCGGTGTCGCGCCAGATCTCGGGACCGGTGGTCTCAAAGTGGGCACGCGGGTTGGCCGGGTTGGTGAACTGATCAGGCTTCCATGCGTGAGGCAGAGTGGCGACCAATTCTTCGGCACGCTCGATCGAGCCGGTGATGCCATCGGCGCCGGGCGTGAGCTCAAGTTGCGCGCCCAGTGCGCTGAGAAGCTGTTGGCGCTCGACACTCATCGTCTCAGGCATACATAAGATGATGCGGTAGCCTCTATCCGCCGCGATGCTGGCGAGTGCGATACCGGTGTTGCCACTGGTCGGCTCGATGATGACACTGTCAGGTCCGAGAATGCCACGTGCCTCAGCGTCATCGATCATCGCTAACGCCGCGCGGTCTTTCACACTACCGGTCGGATTAGCGTACTCGAGCTTACCGAAGACACGTGCGTCTAGATCGACCCCCCAGTTGCTCAAGTGGAGCAAGGGGGTATTTCCGGTACGTTGCGAGAGATGCTCAAGAGTGCCCATCGACTCACCTCACGATCCATCTGTCCGAAGATCTTTGCAAGCTGACAAAACGCGTGGACTTGCCCTGTCTAGAGAACGCTGCTCAGCGCCTGGTCGAGATCAGCGATCAGGTCATCGGCATCCTCGATACCGACACTGAGTCTGATCAATGTGGGAGTGACACCTGCTGAGACGAGTTGCTCATCGGTCAGCTGACGATGCGTCGAGCTTGCCGGGTGCAACACACAACTGCGTGCGTCAGCCACATGCGTGGCGATCGAGATGACCTTGAGCGCGTCAAGGAACGTGGTGGCCTGCTCGGCCGACCCCTTAAGATCGAAAGCGATCACACCACAGCCACCATCCGCATCGAGATATTTTTTCGCGAGCGCATGATACGGATCCGAAGGCAGTCCGGGATAGCGTACGATGGCGACCCCGTCTCGCTTCTCAAGCCACTCGGCGATCTTTTGCGCGTTGTCGACATGCTTTGCCATACGGAGCGGCAACGACTCGATGTTGACACCCAGGATGAACGAATTGTTCGGGGAGGGGATCGATCCCAGATCGCGCATCAACTGCGCCACGATCTTGGTGATGTAGGCGCCTTTTCCAAAGCGTTCGGTATAGGTGACTCCATGGTAGGAGTCATCGGGGGTCGTCAGACCCGGGAAGGCTTCGGCGTGCGCATCCCAGTCGAAGTTCCCACTATCGACGATCGCACCACCGACGACGGTACCATGCCCATCGAGATACTTGGTGGTGCTATGGATGACGATGTCGGCACCCCATTCGAAAGGACGGCAGTTCACCGGTGTGGGAAAGGTGTTATCGACGATGAGCGGCACGCCAGCGTCATGCGCCAATGTGGCGAACTTCTCGATATCGAGTACGTTGAGTGCGGGATTTGAGACCGTCTCGGCGAACACACACTTCGTGTTGGGTCTGATCGCCTCGCGAAGTTGCTCGCCCGTAGCGTCGGGATCGACGAATGAGACCTCGATACCCATCTTCGGCAACGTGATCGCAAAGAGGTTGTACGTGCCTCCGTAGAGAGCAGAAGAGGTCACCAAGTGATCTCCCTCTGAGCAGATATTGAATATCGAGAAGAAGCTCGCCGCCTGACCTGAGGATGTGAGTACGGCAGCGACGCCACCTTCAAGTGCGGCGATCCGCGCGGCGACCGCGTCGTTAGTCGGATTGGCAAGACGCGTATAGAAATATCCCGCCTCTTCAAGGTCGAACAGCTTGGCCATATGCTCGGTCGAATCAAAGTACCAGGTCGTGTTCTGATAGATCGGTATTTGACGAGGTCCCCCGTCTTCGGGCTCCCAGCCTGCATGCACGCAGCGAGTATCTATGTTCATATTTAAACTCCTTAAGTAGGTTTTTCTCCGCTACCACCTTGATCATTTATGATGATCGATGCAACCCGATCGCTTCCCTCGGTCGCGATCGTCTTTTTCAGGTCTTTCTATTCTACCGAATATCGAAAAAAGCGTGTGAGGTGGCAATCCCAAGATTGCATGAGCGTTACCACAAGACCTCAAGATATCGCTACCGCTACGCTGCTTATGTGATGAGGTAAGAATCGCGACCACGGTATTTGAAGCTTTTATCAGCAATGAGAGAATATTCCTGATCGTCTAATATCTTCACCCATATATTCGAAAAAAACCTGATACAGGGCTTTTGATCCATACAGTCCGTAGTGCAGAGAATACTTTACGCAAGCTCAATCGTATCTTAGAGGGGATGCACTCACTCCTAAGCAATATGTCCCCTGTTGAGTTTGAGAAAAAATGCATCTCATGGTCTGGAACCTTGTGCGAACCAAACTGTTGCTGATTCATGTAGCTTAGGGTGTAGGTGTTAATGAAAATGAACCAATCCCAATCCCAGGGTACTAAAACGGTCAAGTCAGGTTCTAAACCGGCAGCGACACCGGTCGAGTATGAGAAGCAATGTATCCCATAGTCCACAACTAGGTGTCATGTCGCTGCCGGTTTAGAATAACCCCCCACAGGGTCAAATCAAATCGTCATTGACAGTCAACCAAACTGTTGCGTATTCAAGTTGACATGTTTCATGTGTCTACAAAATTGAGGTCAGTCCAAGTCCAGGTTGCCTTCCCGTCATGGCAGAACCAGGTCTCACACACAATGTTTCTGACAGACCCGTCCTCCCGAGATCGAGGTAAGGTTTTTGGAGAGCTTAGAAGTATTACTGATGAATTGTGCCCTGATGCCTATTGAATGATTCAAGGATTCCCGCAAGGACTTTTTGGACCTCTTCCGTACGATGCATCTCAGCTTGCGTCACGCAGATATACATCCGGTCTCCTTGATGCCAATACACGTATTGCATAGAGAGCTTTGACTCATTTTTTAGTATCTCGAATTGATATAAATATATTTCTCCAATATTCTCAGTAGAAAAAACTTGTTGTTCAACACTCTCAATTTCAGTCATATATGTGCGGTAATCCTCTCGCGCTATTTCCCACATATCCTGTGCCTGCTGGCTCACATCACCATATAAATCACATGCATTAATAAGAACCATGCATATCTCGGTCTTGTCATTTTTATTGAAAAAGAGTACTGGGTCGAGCATGTCTGTATCTGCATCTTTGTAATAAACCCATTCTGGATTACTAATAATAATTGAGATCTGCAACATGGGATCTATGTAGATACCATCGACAATCTTTGTGCCGGACAAAGCTTCTGAAGGATTCTCTGCTACGATTGACGCTTCTTGTGGTGTAACCTCACTCGAATAGCGCAGATTACAGTCACTAGCAGTAATAAAGATGAAACACATAAATATTATTGAGAAACACTGCTTAAACAAGGTTGAGTAATCCTATCCTAAAAACTTGAAATATGATCAGGATGAATACACCGATTATTGCAAGGCCGACACCGATAATTCCAAATCGTTTCGGGTACTTATTCCCACTCAAGACGGCATAGCCTCCAGAAATAATAGAAAAAACAAAAAACTTTCCAACTGAAATTGAGTTTGGAAAGAGTGCCTGAAGAATTGTACAGAGACCCATAAAGACTGCCACAGAAGCCATAACACCCGATCCTTTGGTAAAGCTTTCAATTACCTTCGTCTTGTCCTCCAATTCGTTTTACTGATTAGCATTCATTTGAGTACGATTTTTGCATAACGCATTAAGGTGAATACTGTTAATAAAAAACTGAATGATTGAAACATATATGCTAGCATTTGTTTGGTCTTATTCTTTTTGCTTTCAATCCCTTTAATCAGGAGAACCGTACGAATTACACTCCATAAGGTTATCACAGCTAATAGTAACCTTATCCAGATAGGCATCAACACACTTGACGCAATTATGAATGCTGTAGCGAGTTGCATGATACTCAAGCAAAGCGCTGCGTCCATTGTTATACTTCCCTCTAACCTTCTCACAACTATTCCATTCAAATCATTCAAACATTTTTGATTCCAAAACATCATAATCCGTCTGGCGATGGTAATCCATCAATGAACTTTTGCCAAGGATTCTCTACAAAGCTTTCCCCATAATCATAGCCATTAATAATATTAAGGAGACCAAATCCAGCTACACCTGCACCACCAATCATATATGCTCCACCTCCAAATACATCACCTTGAGCTTTTTGCACATACCCCTGCCCAAGAATGAATACACCTTCTCCTACCTGGTTGATACCACCACCAACGGTACCCCAATTTGGACCAGGTGACATACAGCTTCTACAAGTGCAATTTGAGACATTTTTGCTTGATTGATAGTATGATGGTGCACCTTCACGGGACACTTGGAATGATGTCACATCAGCACGCATTTGGCTAATTGATGCTTTTGCTGTGGCAATTAGTCCAGTATTGGTGGCAGTGCCGCCCTTGTTTATGGCCGATGAACTGATGTACCCACCAGCCGAGACATAACAATTACAAATAGTGCAGTAATGTCCCTGCGGTTGCTGCACAAGAGTATAACTGTGCGCTGCGGTGTGGTTGGACCAACCCGACCACGAAGAGTATCCATATTGGTAATAGTTCACTGAGTAATAGTCTCCCCGATCGATCATTTGTACATCAACCCAGCACGTCGCCGGGGTATATGGTGATCGTGATTGTCTCATTATGCCAAAA
>WRDL01000085.1 GCA_009784095.1 Coriobacteriia bacterium
AGCGGGACCGGGCGAGAGGGCATGGGGACCACCTGTACTGCGCTTCTTCTGCGTGACGGTCAATGTGCGATCGCCCATGTGGGCGATAGCCGCGCATACCTCCTGCGCGACGGGCGTCTCTCCCAGCTGACCCATGATCACTCGGTCGTGGGTGCTCTGCTGCGTTCCGGACACCTGACCGCCGCCGAGGCGCGGGTCCATCCCCAACGCAACGTCATCACACGCGCGCTCGGATCGGAATCCGAGGTCACCGTCGACACGCATCTGATACCGGTTCTCTCCAAAGATCGATTACTCATCTGTAGCGATGGACTCGTCACCATGATCGAGGATACCTACATCCAACATATATTGACCACCCATGAAGACCCGATGCTCGCTACCCAAGCGCTCATCGACGCAGCCAACGAAGCGGGTGGAAAAGACAACATCAGCTGCATCGTGATCGATATCACGCGCGAAGGAAGTGCGTCGCGTCACGTACCGACCCGCTCGAAACTCTGGCGTTGGATCACGGTATGGATGACCCTGTCCGCTCTCATATTGAGCGGTATCGGCTACGGAGTGTATCGATATGCGCAGACCAAAGCCTATCTTGCCCCCAGCGAGCACGGAACGGTCAATGTGTACAAGGGGATCCCCGGACATATTTTCGGGATATCGCTCAACTCGCTGTCCAAAGAGACGACCGTCGTGATCGAGTCTCTCAATGTCGGCGATCAGGAGAAGATCAATACCAACATCTCGTACGATTCGGTCGAGCATGCCAAGAGTGCGCTCGAGCAGATGACACGCTACGCTCATCCTGAAGACAAGGTCCCGAAGACTCCGACGAGGACCCCGTAATGTCGGATCGACGAAATCTCGAACTCGCTCTTCTCGGCGCAGCCGCACTGCCGGTCATGATTCTGTTCGCGCTCATCGGTGTGCAGGCGCAGGGTGACTTCAGCTGGAACTACCTAACAGTGCCAGCCTCACTGTTCGCGCTTTTCATCGCGATGCATCTGATCGTGCGCTTTACCGCACCCGGTGCCGACGCGGTGCTCCTCCCATTGACGTTCGTGTTGACCAGTATCGGCATCGCGTTCGTCATCCGATTGGTTCCCGCACGTGCTATGAACCAGATCATATGGCTTGTCGCCTCGGTGATCGCAGCCGCGATAACACTCTACATCGTCCCCTCGCTCGAGAAGATCGGACGGTATAAGTACCTTCTGATGCTGACCGGTCTTATCCTGTTGCTGCTTCCGGCGGTGATCGGTACCGAGATCAACGGCTCACGTCTCTGGATCACCTTCGGGGGCTTTTCCATCCAGCCCGGTGAGATCGCACGCATCTTCATCATCCTGTTCTTGGCAGCATATCTGGCCGAGAACCGTGAGATGCTCTCGGTCTCTACCAGAAAGATCTTTGGCATTCCACTACCTGAGCCCCGCACGCTCGGTCCGCTCGTCTTGATGTGGGCGATCTCGTTCCTCATCCTTGTCGGTGAGACCGACCTGGGCTCCTCACTGCTCTTCTTCTGCATCTTTTTGGTGATGCTCTATGCCGCGACCGGACGATTCTCCTACGTGGTCGTCGGTTGCATCCTGTTCTCAGCGGGCGCGGTGGTCGCTTATCACCTCTTCGCGCACGTGCAGACCCGTGTCGCGATCTGGATCGATCCGTTCGCCGACGCGATGGACCGCGGCTATCAGTTGGTGCAATCCCTGTTCGCATTCGCCGCCGGCGGGCTTTTCGGTACCGGCCCGGGAGCGGGCTATCCGACACGCATTCCCTTCGTCGACACCGACTTCATCTTCGCCGCGATCGGCGAGGAGCTGGGATTGCTCGGCGCCAGCGCGATCTTGATCTGTTTTTTGGTCTTCATCTATCGAGGGCTTTCCACCGCAAGCCGCGCTAAGACCGACATGGCGGCCTTTACCGCGGTGGGACTGACCGCATCGATCGCGATCCAGGTCTTCGTCATTGTCGGTGGCGTGACCTCTCTGATCCCCTTAACCGGTATCACCGTCCCCTTCATCTCACGCGGAGGATCGTCGATGGTCTCCTCTTTTGTGTTGTTAGCGCTCCTGTTGCGCGCCGGCGATGAATCGCATGGCGACGCGGTCGAGCTCAAAGCGATCGGAGGCGGACACGCGCTTCTCGGTCGTATGGCGCTCGCCAAACGACTTGGCACGTTGGGTATCTTCTTCACGATACTCATCACGTTACTGATCGGAAACCTCACGTGGATCCAAGTGGTCCGCGCCGAATCACTGCGCAATAATCCGTATAACACCCGCAATCTCTATGATGAGCAGAGGGTCGCGCGCGGCTCGATCCTCAGTTCGGACAACGTCGTGCTCGCCGAGAGCGCCCCTGCCGGAGACGGCACCTATCGGCGTGTGTATCCGCTCGGTGAGGTCGCTGCTCATACCATCGGATATTACTCGTTCGAATTTGGACGTACCGGCGTTGAGGCATATGCGAACACGACGCTCACGGGGCAAAGATCCTTCCATTCCTGGACCGACGTGATCGACAGCGCAATGGGCAGGTCCATCCAAGGTGACGATGTGGTGTTGACGATCGACAGTCGTATCCAGATCGCCGCCGAAGAGGCAATGCAAGGTCTGACCGGCGCGGTGGTCGCGATCGATCCGCGCAGTGGCGCGGTACTGGCAAGTGTCAGTCGACCGTCGTTCAACCCCCAGACCATCGACGAATCGATGGAAACACTCCAGACCAATGTATCCGCACCGCTGCTCGATCGTGCGCGCTCGACGTTGCTCGCCCCCGGCTCGACCTTCAAGGTGGTGACGCTGACCGCGGCGCTCGCCGATGGGGTCGCGACCCCTGATACCGTCTACTCCGCACCCGGGGTGATGGAGATCGGCAATGCGCCGGTGACCAACTTCGACAACACCTCGTATGGAGATATCTCGCTGATCACCGCGACGGCTTACAGTGTCAACACCGTTTTCGGACAGTTGGCGGTCGAGTTGGGCGCAGATCGCCTTGTTTCACAGGCCGAGAGATTCGGCTTCAACCAGGATATCCCCTATACGCTCGAGATCGTGACCTCGCTGATGCCTGAGCCCAGCGAGATGACGACCTGGGAGACGGCATGGGCAGGTATCGGACAGCCGGTCGGAGAGCAATCCTACACGCATCCGTCACCTGCGGGTCCTCAAGCGACCGTGTTCCAGATGGCGCTGGTCGCGGCAGGTATCGCCAATGGTGGCGAGATCATGCAACCTTATCTGATCGACCACACCCAATCCTCGGACGGAACCCAGTCATTGCTCGGACGTACTTCTCCGCGCAGATGGCTGACGGCGACCGATCCGGCGACCGCCGCCAAGATCGGCGAGGTGATGAAAGCGACCGTCGCCAGCGGTGCAGGTGCGGCTGCTCAGATCGAAGGTGTGACGATCGCCGGCAAAACCGGCACCGCCGAGTCGGGCCAAGACCGCGAGCCGGACGGTTGGTTCATCGTCTACGCGCCTGCCGACGACCCGGTCATCGCGATCGCGATCGTCATCGAACAAGGCGGGCTCGGTGGCTATGCCGCAGCCCCGATCGCACGACCGATGCTCGAGGCGGCGCTCATGCGATGAGTACTCAAGTTGAGACACTGATTTTGATAAGATAGTAGCAAGAGAAAGGTTGAGTAGAGGCGTGAGCACAAATATTCTAGGCGGACGTTATCGTGTTACCGAAAAGATCGGTTCCGGCGGTATGGCCGATGTCTACAAAGCGATAGATGAGACACTGGGACGAACCGTCGCGGTCAAGATCATGCACGCGAAATACGCGAACGATCCTTCCTTCACGCAGCGCTTCCGTCAGGAGGCGCAAGCAGCCGCCAATCTCCAAAGCCCGAACATCGTCAACATCTATGACTGGGGTCAGGAGGGCGATTACTATTACATCGTGATGGAGTACGTGCGCGGCACCGACCTGAAGACGATCATCCGTCAAAAGGGCGCGCTGACCTCGCGCCAGGTCGCCGAGATCGGCTCGCAGGTATGCAGCGCACTCAGCGTCGCCCACGGCTACGACATCATCCATCGCGATATCAAACCTCACAACATCATGGTGACACCCGACGGTATGGTCAAAGTCATGGACTTCGGCATCGCCCGTGCCGGTAACTCCACCATGACCGAGACCGGCAGCGTGCTCGGGACCGCCCACTACGTCTCACCCGAGCAAGCACAGGGACGCGCACTGACCAACGCGAGCGATCTCTACTCGCTTGGCGTCGTGCTTTATGAGGCGGTGACCGGTCGCGTACCCTTTGATGCGGATACCCCGGTAGCGGTCGCGCTCAAGCAGGTCAACGAACAACCACAACGTCCGTCACGCATCAATCCGGGTATCGATCCTCGCCTCGAGGAGATCATCGGACGTGCGATGGCAAAGGATCCCCGGCAGCGCTACAGTACCGCTGATGAGATGCGCAAGGATCTTCTGCGTATCGTCGAGGGATCATCTCCTTTGGATGCGACCACCGTTCTGGCAGGCGCCGCGATCGGTGCGGCCGCAGCGGTCGGTGCCGACGACAAAACGGTCGTTCTCCCGGGTCCCGGTGGCGATGGCGGGACCACGGTCATGCCTTCGGTCGGCGCTCAAGGCGGTAATGCATATCGCGGAGATGTCGATCAATTACGGCTTCAGCAAGAGGAGGAGGCCGCGAAATCGAAGAAGCGAAAGATCTGGATGGCGATCGCAGCGGTCCTTGGTCTGTTGTTGGTGGGTGCCCTGCTCGTCTATGGGCTGAGTATCTTCAACCCCACGATCGAGGGGGTCGAGGTACCTACCGTCACCGGAAAAACACTGGCGGAAGCCACTGACCTGTTGACCGAGGTGGGACTCGAGGTCGGCACCGTAGAAGAGAAACATGATCCGAAAATTGCAGCGGGCAAGATCATATCGCAAGACCCCAAAGGGGGAACGCGCGCCGAGGAAGGCTCGAAGGTAAAGCTCGTCATCAGCCTTGGTGTCGAGATGGGAACCGTACCAGATGTCGTCGGTATGACCGAGGCCGAAGCGAAGGAAGCGATCAGGCAGGCGGGATTTGTTGCCGATCCCCAACCGGGGGTCAACAGCGCGCAGGTCGCCGCCGGCAGAGTGATCAGCCAGGATCCCGCGGGAGGCACCGAGCTGGAGAAAGGCGGAACGGTCGCCTATACTCCCTCGATGGGGGCCGAGGTCGGGGAAGTGCCCAGTGTGCTCGATATGGATGCGGTGACGGCCGAGACCACCTTGGTCAACGCCGGTTTCTTCGTGACGATCAACGAAGAGCATAGCGAGACGATCACTGCCGGTCTGGTCATATCCCAAAATCCGGGCGCCGGTATCAAGGTCGAAAAGGGTTCGACCGTTTCGATCGTTGTCAGCCTCGGCAAGAAGATCGTCGAGATCACCGTCCCCAGCGTGGTGGGTGTGCGCGTCGATACCGCGCAGACACTACTGCAAAACGCCGGGCTTTCCTCAACGATCGTGTATCAAAAGACGAATAACACACGCAACGTCGTGTCTCAGGATCCGGCTTCAGGAGCAGTAGTTCAGGAAGGCACCGTGGTCACGCTGACCGTTGATGCCGACGCGCCGTAAAGACCGCCCCCGTAGCTCAGGGGATAGAGCACAGCTCTCCTAAAGCTGGTGTCGCACGTTCGAATCGTGCCGGGGGCACCATTCATGCACGATCTGAAACAAGTTGTCGCAAAAGACGGTAGGGAGGGCTCGGATGCAAAATATGAGGAAGATGCGGTCGACAGTCGTGTTTCTGATAGTCGCGGTGTTGGTGATGATATGCGCCACTACCCTTGTCGGGTGCAAAAAAGACAAGCAGTTCACCGTGAAACTCGATGGCAATCCGACCACCGGTTTCGAGTGGACCTACACCATGGAGCCTGACGGCATCGTCAAAGAGGTCTCCAACGACTATACACAGGACGCCGCACCGCCGGGTTATACCGGGGTCGGAGGCACCTATACCTGGGTCTTTGAGGGGGTCGAGCCCGGTAAGGCAACGTTGGTGTTCGAGTATGCGCGCTCTTGGGAGGACGATCCTCCTGCCGACACGGTCACCTACACCTTGACGGTGGACGATGATCTGCGCATCATCGACAACAGCCTGACAAAGTAGACGATCCTTCAAAAGCGGATCGATCGAGCGCCATTAGCGTTGCTTCTCGATATGATCGAGCGCCATTAGCGCTACTTCTCGATATAGAAGATGGACCAGTGTTGCGGTGGGCGGGTCGTATATCCGTTGATCCACAGGCGCAACGGTGTCCCCAACTCATCATTG
>WRDL01000086.1 GCA_009784095.1 Coriobacteriia bacterium
GCAGGACCGAGGTCTCGGTACTACTCACCACATAACCGCGCTGGTCGAATCGACGCTCGAGCTCATCGGCGATGCGCTGTTGGTTGAACGCACGCGCACTTCCCATCGATTGGTCGAGACGCGGACTTGTGAGTCCCAACAGTCCTCCCAGCAACGGCCCGAGAAGCGATTGATCCATCTGGACAAGCACGCGCGTCGCACTGCCCTCGACCCCCATCAGCTCCGCGAGATCGTCGCGCTCGAAATACAGTGTCGGCCCTTGGAGCGAGCCGGTCACCACGCCGACCACTTGACGCTGGACCGTTTTACCGCCGATATCAAGCTCGATATAACTGCCGGGAGTCAGGTACTCCTCCTCTTTATAGAGTTCATTGTTCAAGATCACCGCTTTCTCGCCCTCCTCGAACATGCGTCCTTGCATGAACTGGAAGTTCGCCACTTGCGAGTCGGCGGGAAAGCCCAAAGAGAAGTACTTCTCGTTCTTGGTCCCGTCGGGACGGTTGATGATCGAGAAGCCATCCATCCAGCTCTCCACGAAATTGACTCCGTCGATCTTGAGTGCCTCAGTCTCGATCGACGATCTCGGGGCAGGGACCGAGAGCATGATCTGCGCGTCGTAGCGCCACCATGACCCGATGTCGTCGACGGTCTTCATCAGAGACGAGCGCGCCGAGAATACCGCCATGACCACCCCGCATGCCAGTAAGAGCGTGATGAGCGTGAGCGTGAAGCGTCCCTTGCGGGTGAACGTTGCACGAAGCGCCAGTACCGTTGGGCGACCCAGAAGGCGGATGTGGCTGAGCAGACGATCGATCCAACCCTCGCCGAAGCTTGGCAGTAGCGCGTTCGCATTGAATGCGTCGACGATCGAGCGTCTCACTCCCGAGACGACCGGCACCGCCGCCGCGATCAGGGGAAGGATCAGACCGATGCTGACCAGAAGTACGACCACCTCGAGCGGATAGGAGTAATCGAGTACGCGGAAGTTGAGGACATCGGCCGCGTAGTTGATGAAGAAGTAACCGAACATCATGCCGGTGGGAAGTCCGATGATGAGCGCGACGAGACCGAAACAGAACACCAGACCGAAATACATCAACGCGATCTGGAATCGTCGCCCTCCGATCGCCTTCATGATACCGAGCTGCTTGGTGTGCTGGATCAAGATCGCGCTGACCGTGGTCACGACCAGAAAGCCGGACAGCGCCAGCGCCATCAACGCCATACCCAAAAGCAGGTTCGAGACCGCTTTGAAGATGTCGCCGAAGAAATGCGAACCGGGATCGGGCACGCTCGTCGAGATGACGGAAATGCCGGCAGGATAGAGCGTATTGTCCTTCAGCTCGGTCGCCACCCGTGACACCTCGTTGCGTGCCAATTCAGGATCGAGGAGTACATCGATCCGATTGAACGTCTCGGGCTCGCCGAGAAGCGCCATCGATTCGAGACAGACATAACCGGTGACCTGTCGAAAGAATCGCGTGGGAATTGCGTTGATGTCATGCACAAAACCGGCAATACGAAAGACCGCCGAACCGGTGCCGGTATCGATCTCGACGAGGTCTCCGATCTGATAGTCGAATACCGCCAAAGCGGAATACTCGATGAGTATATCACCTTTTCGCGGGGGCCACGCGGTCGTCACCATCGGCTCGAAACGGTTGATATCCATATCGAAGGAAGAGAGCGCGATCAGCTCGAGCGATTCCCACGAGCTTGAGAGTGACTCATCGTCCGTCGCGCGTCCGTTGCTCTGATCGGTCTTTACGGATCGCAATCTCAGATAGTTGAGGCGTCTGCCTTGAGCGGCGAAGACCTCGTCATGGCGCGTGACGCGCTCGATGAGAGATTGGTCGACGCCTGAAGTCGCAAAAGTGATCGACGCTTTCTGGCTCATCGCCAGATCGCTCTCGAACTCTCTCAAGAGCACCTGGCGCGCGCCGAGGATCGCGCCGGTCGCGAAGATACCGACCGCGATGGAGAGCACCACCAGCGAGGTACGCGGGAGGTTGCTCGCCAGATCGCGAAAGATCTTCTTATAGCGTGACGATATCATGGCACGAGCGTGTCATCGATGATGCGTCCATCGACCACATGCAGGGTGCGTGAGACACGGGTCGCCAGATCGTTGTCGTGGGTCACCATGACGATGGTCTTGCCGGATGCGACCTGCCGTTCGAACATCGCGAAGACCTGCTCGGCGGTCTTACTATCGAGATTACCGGTCGGTTCATCGGCGACAAGCAATGGCGGATCATTGGCGAGCGAGCGCGCAATAGCGGCACGCTGCTGTTGACCACCGGACAGCGATGCGGGTAGTTTATATGCCTGGTCGGCGAGCTCGACCTGGTCGAGCAGATCGAGCGCGATCGTGGGGCGATCCTCTCTTCGATGCACGCTGCAAAAATCCATCGGGAGCATGACGTTCTCGATCACGGTCAAGGTGGGGAGCAGCTGGAAGAATTGGAAGACGACCCCGATCGCTTTGCCGCGCCAGGTCGCCATCTGATTCTCGTTGAAGGTATGGATCGGCACCCCATCGATCCAGATCTCACCGCTGGTGAGGTGATCGAGTCCGGCGATCATATTGATCAGCGTCGTCTTGCCGCTCCCTGATTTACCGATGATCCCGACGAATTCGCCCGGATTGACCACCAAGTTGATCTTGTCGAGCGCGGTGAACGGCACCCCGCCGCTGTGGTAGGTCTTGGTGACATCGATCAGACGGATCAGCTCACGTGAAGAGGCCGGTGCAGATCGAGCTACCTGAGCGCTCGTCGTGACTGCTCTGTTCTGCTGTGGTGCCATACCGGTCGATCTCCTTGCCGCTTAGGCTATCGTTTCGTTATATGCTTCCAACGAATCACGCGATACTCGATGATATTGAGTATCTCATAGAGACCAACACCCATCGCGCCCATGGCGATGATACCGGCGAACATGGCGACATAATCGAGTCGGCTCCACGCGTTCATGATGTAGTAACCGATCCCGGTCGAGCCGGCGATCGACTCGGATAAGAAGAGCACTGCGATCGCAGTACCGATGCTGATGCGCAGCGCCGTGAAGATGTCGGGAAGCGACGAGGGAAGCACGACGTGTCGCGCGATCTGGAGTGGGGATGCGCCCAGTGAGCGTACACTCGTGATGCTCTCGGGCGCAATCGCCTGTGCCGCACCGCGCGCGGTCACGAGCATCTGGAAGAACACAACGACCGCGATCAGGATGATCTTAGGCGCATTGCCCAGCCCGAGCAGGACCATCAGTATCGGGAGGAAGACCACCTTGGGAATAGGATAGAGCAGATAGAGCAGTGGGGCGGCGAGCACATCGGCGCGCTCACTGCGTCCGATGTAAAGACCGAGCGGTAAACCGAGGACGGTGCCGAGAACCATCGCGGCGATCACGCGCCACAGCGATATCAGGATATGGCTGAATGTATCCGGTAACGTGACGAAGAATTGTTCGATGGCATCCCATGGCAGTGGCAACGCCGGACTCTTGATGAGCCATGAGGCGAGCGCCCAGAACACAACGATGAGCGCGAAAGCGACGATATAGCCGATTATGATCCGCAGGTTGCTACGCATCGACAAGCTCACCTGCCATCATCAGCGCGATCTCGTCGTCCCCGTCCTCATACGGCTGCCCGATCTCTGCGAGCCGAGCACGTCCGTTCTCCTCGATCAGTAGTTTGCGCAGGCAGGCGCACTTCTCGTAGAACTCGGCGGTTTGACGGTACTGGCTCGAACCCATCGAGGGGTTCTTGATGATGGTACGGATGCGTCCCGGTCGCGGAGTCATCAAAAGGATCGTACGTCCTAAAAAGACCGCTTCCTCGATCGAGTGGGTCACGAGCACCTGCGCGTAGCTTTGG
Organism: Coriobacteriia bacterium; assembly: GCA_009784095.1. Taxonomy (GTDB): domain Bacteria; phylum Actinomycetota; class Coriobacteriia; order WRKU01; family WRKU01; genus WRDL01. The sequence goes on from WRDL01000086.1 coordinate 3,878, forward strand.
CGCTGCCACAACTTGAGCAGCACATCTTGGAGCTCCTCGCGGGTCAGTGCGTCCAATGCGGAAAGCGGTTCATCCATAAGCATGATATCGACTTCGAGTGCGAGTGCACGGGCCAACGCCAAGCGCTGCCGCATACCACCGGACAGTTCATTCGGGTAGGCTTTTGCGAACTCCTCGAGCCCAACGGTGTGCAGCGCCTCGAGCGCGGTCGCGCGCGCCTCAGCGCGAGTGGTCCCGCGCAGCGTCAATCCGAGCGCCGCATTATCGATAACCGTCTTCCACGGGAGAAGCCCGTAGTCTTGGAGGATGAGCGAGGTGTGATGGCGCGGTCCGGTGATCGATGTGCCATTGACCAGCACCTTTCCGGAATCGGGAGCGATCAGCCCCGCGATCAGACTGAGGATCGTCGTTTTCCCGCAGCCGCTTGGTCCGATGATCGCGACCGGTTCCCCCGATGCGATGGTAAACGAGATGTCGCGCAGTGCGTGCGTCTGCCGCTCGATACCCTGATAGGTGTAGTTAACATCGTCCAGTTCGATCGCACTGGTCAGAGTATGCGGTTCGCGAGGATTCATGAGACCAAGTATGGCATAACTCGGTATTTGTGACCAGTTGGTCAGTTTTAAGACAGGTGGATCAGAATCGGGGTAGCTGAGACCGTGGTGAGACAGTGGGGTCTTGAGACAGTGGGGTCGGTTCCTATTGTCACAATAAGGTTTGGATAATCCAGAACCTCTTTCTTCACTCTATGTGACAAAAGGAACCGACCCTTTGTCCCACCGCCGTCTCATCGTTTGCGCTTGTGGTACTTCCTCATATTACGCTTGTCCTTGGCGATTCGGTGGGACTGGGACCCACGTCCGTGCGGACGCGATTCACTCGCCGCACGACGTTTTTCCTCGCGCTTTTCGTCGAGCTCGTCGAGTTCTTGCCGCAATTTGGTATAGCGCTCGAAACGTTCCGGATCGATCGTTCCATCCTCCAGTGCGTCCTTGACCCCGCACTGCGGTTCACTATCATGCGTGCAGTTTGCGAATTTGCAACGCTGTGTCGCCTCGACGATCTCGGGATAGGTCAAAGCCAATCCCTCATCAGCTTGCCATAGCGCCACTCCGCGCATCCCGGGCGTGTCTATCAGGATCCCTCCCTCAGGCACGACCACGATCTCGCGCGCGACCGTGGTATGACGTCCTTTGTCATCGCTTTCCCGAACCGCTTTGGTCGCGAGAAGATCGACTCCCAGCAAGCTGTTGATGAGCGTGGATTTGCCGACCCCTGATGAGCCGATCATGGCGGCGGTCGTCTGAGGCGGGACCAAGCTGCGAAGCTGTTCGGTCCCCTCTCCGGTGACCGCACTGGTCACGATGACCGGGGTATCTCCCGCGATCGCGCTCACGATCGCAACTTCTTCTTCGGGATCATCGCTTCGATCACCCTTGGTGAGCACGATGACCGGACGCGCCCCACTTTCATGTGCGAGCACGAGCTTGCGTTCGAGTCGGGCGATGTTGATCGGCTCCTCACCGAGCGCGGTGACCACAAAGACAACATCGACGTTGGCTAAAATGACCTGTACGCTGGTATCCTCGCCGGGATCTTTGCGGGTGAACGTTGATTTGCGGGGCAGTATCGCCTCGAATTGCGCGGTCTCATGACCTTCGGGATGGGCGAGCGCGACCCAATCACCCACCGCGGGGCGCGAGAATGGGTCGGTCTTCATCTGTTTGACCAACGTGTTCGAGGGCTCGGCGCGAAAGGTGCCGGTCTGACTGACTACCAGCGGAAGTCCGCGATCGAGACGGACCACGCGCGCGATCTCGAGATCGTCGCGCTCAAGCTCGGCAAGTTCAGCCAGCGGATAGCTGGTATCGCCAAGCTGGGTGAAATCATAGCTATAGTGGTCGGTTTCAGTCACGTACACCACTATACCACCGGTGCATAAAAGAAGGCCCCCTGATGAAACTCGGACGGTTTCAAGGAGGGCCTTTCATGTAGCGATCGAAAGCGAACTACTTTGCGATCCCCTTAAAGCCAAGCTTATCGAGCACCCATTTGGGGAACTCGAAACGAACAGTCACTTCAGGGTCGACGACCTGGCAATACTTCAGATTTCCCACCAAACTCATGAGGCGTCCGGTATCGTTTGTCGACAGTCCGACGACCTTGGTCAAGAACGTGTACATGCCATCGATCGCGTCCTGTGTCGCTTGATCGATACTCGATGCTGACGCGATGACCGCGACGAGCTCATCGTCCTCGAGGAAAGGATAGGGCAGATCCGGTACATCGACCACATCGGCGATGATGGTGACCTTACCCGGTGTCTCCCCGCCGCAGACCAATACCTCTCCGTCCCCCATCACCGAGTGCATATCTCCGCATCCGAACAGTGCACCGTCGACTCCCGCCTTGAAATACAACGTGGC
>WRDL01000087.1 GCA_009784095.1 Coriobacteriia bacterium
TCATTATGAAACAAACGCGCAAAATGTGCAAAGCGATCGTGCGATTCGATGCCATCATGAAAGAAGATCGTAACCAGCAGGGGATCAAAGGTGGAAATAGCTGTAGTAATGGCATTATCGCAGGAGAAATGGAGTAGCCTAGTCGACCTCGAACCTGCAGTGAGGAACGTGACTCGGCGGTGATGAAGGGTTCGTATCTGCCCGAGTGAAAGACCCGCCGGCGTAAAGGCCGGCGGGTTTCAACTCAACTTATGCGTCGATTATTAAAGATCGACGTGATTGTTAATGGTACTACTTCTTGGTGCGGAATCCTCTCGATCCAGTGAGAGCCGCACTGCCCAGTACTACCAATGATACGCCTCCCAGCGCCAGCCACGAGACCATGGCACTCGCATCCCCGGTCGGTGGTGTCACGACGGGAGGAGCGTCAGGAATAATAGGCTCCGGCTCGGGCTCGGGCTCAGGCTCAGGATCGGGGTCAGGATCTGGCTCAACAAAGCACTCGACCCAATTGATCGTCTTGACGATATCGTATCCGACCAGGTCAAATACAATCACCGGAACGTCTCCGGAAAGATCCCAGGTCACCGTTTGCTCACCATCATCAGGATCCCAGTTGTTCGTTGACACGATCTCGAGACCATCACTGGTGCCATCCCATGAGGCAGGTACCTCGACGGTATCGACCTTGACAATGATGCCCCAACCGTCATCGATGACAAACCTGCCATCGCAGGTGCCGTCGAGGAACGCGGCCACGCCGTCCGTACCGATCAGTATGGCAATTCCATCGGTACCGGTCGCGGAGACGGTACCACCGTATACCTTGATTTTTCCATCAATTGTAGACAGTGCAACTGAGTTCACACCGTTCGCCTCGACCGTACCACCACAAATATTTATGTTGCCATAGGGATTGTATATTGCTGTTCTATCATCTCCCAGCGAGGAGATCGTACCGCCCGTGACGGTGGTCGTTACACCAGACTCGCCAGCCATGTAAATCGTGTAGCCATCTGTGGAAATGATCTCTCCACCCGTGACCACCACGTCACCATTGCCATAGAGCGCACCGGTGTTGACGGCGCTGCGCGTATTCTTAATAATTCCACCCGTCACCTTGATACCAGCGCCACTGAAATGGATACCGTCAGAATTAAAAGTGGCGAGATTTTCGACCAGTCCTCCCGATACGATGATATACACGTCGCCTGCACTTGCGTAGATCACATCATCATCGTAGGCCACGATCTCCGCGCCATCTGCGACCTCGAAGACCCCGCTTCCTTTAAGGTCAATGCAGAAATAGGTATCACTTTTGAGTACTGCTTTCCAAATTACCTTTATCTCGGAGGGAATGGTGAGCTCTAATGCGTCACTGGCATTAGTCTTACTGCCGGTCACCCTAACTGTGTCACCTGCTGCCGCCGCATCAATCGCATTTTGGATCTTTGTCTCGATCTGCCCCATGGTATCGCTTTGCGCGATCGTCACCGGATGATCGGCTGCGAACGCCATCGTCGGCACCAACGCAAGTACGATCAATGCCGCTATCACAAGACCTAACAGAACCAGCGTCGGTTTTCTTGTCTGTAACATATAATTCCTCTCTCACGAAAACAAACGAGTAGTACTCGTACGATTCATTATCAAGCAAGTCGATCGTTTTTGCAAAGATGTTGTGTGATCGTTAGGTTTGATGCATTTTGACAATCTTGGCACAAACTCGAGCACGATACGGTCGGTTGCTGGAGTGGAATTCAAGATAACCGCAGGTCACGCATGGTGGGCCATGAAGGACTCGAACCTTCGACCAACGGATTAAAAGTCCGCGACTCTGCCAACTGAGTTAATGGCCCATTGAAGCGTGCCGAAATATCATAGCATATCAGGCTGAAAAACTGCTATTCGCGCAAAATGGGACAGAAGGAACCGACCCTACTGTCTCACTAGATGTGCGACAGGTGCTCTTCGTCGGTGTGGAATGTGAAGTCGGCTCCGCCCTTGGAGAAGTCGGCTCCGCCCTTGGAGAAGTCCGCGCCACCCTTGGTGAAGTCGGCGCCACCCTTGGTGAAGTCGGCGCCGGTCTTGACCGTGCGGATGTCACCGGTGTAGAGCGTATGCCCCTTCTTCTGGCGATTTGCGATGATATCGCTGTCGAGCGCTTCCATCATCGAGAACATGTTCGCGATATAGGCCTCATCCATCTCGACGCGATTGCCGCTGATCGTCGGTTCGCTGTGCGATGGCATAAAGATGATGACCTTCTCGTTTTTCTCAGACGAGATGTCCTTGATGGTCTGGAGCTCACGCAGGCGCAACGCCCCGGGTACCGCGTTGAGTGTGAGCGCCGCCTTCGCGACGTTACGGCTCGCCTCGACCTCTGCGGTCGATGCGATGACGACACTCTCACGGTTACGTTCAGCGACCGCTCGCTGTGCCATTGCGCGGACCATCTCGGCAGGCAGCTCGATCTGCTGGATCAGCAGCTGCTCGATGTTCAGACCCCACGCTTTTACGTCTTCCTCTACCTGATGCGCGACCGATTGGGCGATCGCCTCACGAGACTGGAGGATCTCATTCATGTCGTGGTGACCGATGACGTCTCGCAGCACCGCCATAGTTTTGGAGACCGCATTGAAGTCGTAATTCTGTACGTTGAGCACCGCTGCGCGAGCGTCGATGACTCGGTAGTATGTGACCGCGGACACCTTGATGTTAATGTTGTCCTTGGTCATGACCTCCTGCGGTTTTACCTCCCGGGCAACGATACGGGTGTCGACGCGGGTCGCGGTATCGATGATGGGAAACCATATTCGCAGGCCCGGTGTCTTCACGCTATGGAATTTACCGAAACGCAGGAGCACCATGCTTTCATACTGCTTGACGATGGTGAAACGTACGATCGCCGAGCCGATCAGCAGGATGATGATCGATACGACAAGTACGCTTCCCAGCCCCGCCATGAGTGTCTCAAAACCATCCATGCGAATTCCTCTCGCTGTTGCCTATAGATTAATAGTATACAAAATGTGCATAATCCGACTAAATTCCAACTCGTGAGCGGTACGATGCGTCGTTACTAATGGCGAAAATGGCGATGCCCGGTAAACACCATCGCGACACCGAGCTCGTCGGCGCGCGCGATGACCTCCTCGTCACGGATCGAGCCTCCCGGCTGTATGACCGCGGTCGCTCCCGCATCGGCGACCACCTCGAGCGAGTCGGGAAACGGCATGAATGCATCGCTTGCGCATACACAACCGATGGCATCTTCGCCGGCTTGCTCAGCGGCGATGCGCGCGCTGTTGACCCGATTCATCTGCCCGGCGCCCACTCCCACGGTGCGGTTGTCCTTGGTGAGTACGATCGCATTGGACTTGACGCTCTTTGCGACCTTCCAGGCGAACAACAACTCGGCAAGCTCGTCGGGAGTCGGTGTCCGTTTGGTCGGGACCGTGAATGTCTCGGGATCTTCGGCGACCGCGTCGGCTTCTTGGACGAGCAGGCCCCCTTCGACCGAACGTAGATCGAACTGTCCACCCGCAGGCCGTACGGAGCCGGTCTTGAGCACCCTGACGTTGGGTTTTTGCTCCAGCAGCTCGAGCGCCGTCTGCTCGAAATCAGGTGCGATCATCACCTCGACGAACTGTTTGTTCTCAAATATCGCCTCGATAACACCGACGGTGACCGGACGGTTGAACGCCATCACGCCCCCATAGGCGCTGATAGGATCGACGCTATGTGCGACCTGATATGCCTCGACGATGTCGTCGCGACTGGCAAGACCGCAGGGATTGGTGTGTTTGATGATCGCGACCGTCGGCGCTTCGAATTCGCGCGCAGCCGCCCAGGCAGCATCGGTGTCGAGGATATTGTTGTAGGAGAGTTCCTTGCCCTGAAGCTGGGTGGCGCTCGCAAGGGTCCCCTCGCGATCATCGGTGCGATAGAACGCCGCCGTCTGGTGTGGATTCTCGCCGTAGCGCAGGCCCTGCACCTTTTCGAGGGTGAGGCGGACTTCATCGCTGAGATCCTCGACGTTACCCGCGTCGCTCAGATACTTCCAGATCGCCGTATCATACGCACTGGTCGTGTAAAACACCTTCTCGGCGCACGCACGTCTGGTCGCAAGGGTCGTCGCGCCACCGTGCGCACGCATCTCCTCGATGATCGCGGTATAGCTCGCCGGATCGGTGAGTACCGTCACACTCTCGAAGTTCTTTGCCGCGCTGCGCAGCATCGAAGGACCACCGATATCGATGTTCTCGATCGCCTCTTCTTCGGTCACACCTTCGCGGGCGACCGTCTCGGCGAATGCGTAGAGGTTGACACAGACCAGATCGATCATTCCGATCTCGTGCTCGACGGCAGCTGACATATGAGCCTCGTTGTCTCGACGCGCGAGCAGACCGCCATGCACACGCGGATGCAGCGTTTTGACGCGCCCATCCATCATCTCGGGAAAACCGGTCAGATCGTCGATCGCACGTACCGCGACGCCCGCTTCTTCAAGCACGGCTGCGGTCCCTCCGGTGCTCACGATCTCGACGTTGAATTCCTCGGCGAGCGTACGGCACAACTCCACGACGCCGCTTTTATCGGTCACAGATACGAGTGCGCGTTTGATAACAGGATCGGTCATGGTCGATTCTCCCTACGTTGTTTGCGACTTTGCGGTGAGCCGTTCACTACTCTACTGATCTTGTATCCGGACGCGTCGTCCCTCGACGGTGACTCGGTCATCGGCGATCCATTGAAGCGTGAGCGGGTAGAGCTCGTGTTCGGCCGCATGGATGCGTTCTGCGAGCGTCTCGGGAGTATCACCCTCCAAGACCTCGACTGCGCGTTGCGCGATGATCGGTCCTCGATCGAAATCCTCATCGGCGAAGTGCACCGTGATGCCGGTAACTTTGGCTCCGTGTTCGAGTGCATCCTCGATCCCATGTGCTCCCGGAAATGAGGGCAGCAACGCGGGATGCAGATTGAGCACCTTCATCGGATAGGCTTCCAGCACCTCGCTGCCGAGCAGTTTCATGTAACCCGCCATTACGACATATTCGGCTCCTTGGGAGAGGAGCTCATCGCGGATCGCGCTGTTGTATGTGAAAGATGGGACGGCAGGGTCGGTTCCTGGGATAGTGGGGTCGATATGCACCGCGCGGATCCCTGCGTCTCGTGCGCGTTCCAATCCATAGGCGTCAGCCTTGTTGGAGATGACGGTCACGATCTGCGCGTCGAGCTTACCGGCCTCGATCGCATCGATGATCGCCTGCAGGTTCGAACCGTTACCGCTGACGAGTACTCCCAGCTTGATCATGTGTAGACCACCTGACCGCTCCCCGGACCGATCACACCGATCTCAAATACCTCCTCGTCGAGCGCCGAACGCGCTGCCTCGACTTGGTCGGGTGACACGATCAGCATGAATCCGATACCCATATTGAATGTCTTATATGCCTCATCATCGGACAGCCCCGCCGCCGAGGTCACGACCTCGATGATCGCCGGGACCGGCCATGCACCACGCGTCACCGTGGCATCAAGTGTCTTTGGAAGGACGCGATCGAGATTCTCGGTGATGCCTCCTCCGGTGATATGTGCCATCGCTTTGGGAACGATACCCGCATCGAACAAGGCGCGCACCTGCGCCGCATAGATACGGGTCGGCTCGAGAAGTGCCTCGCCCAATGTGCGTCCACCGAGCTCGGCAGGCTTGATGAGCAGCGCCTCGCGTTGGTCGTCGTGATTCTCGATCAGAACACGACGCACCAGCGAGAACCCGTTGCTGTGCACCCCGCTGGAAGCCAATCCCAAAACGACATCGCCTTCGGCAACACCAGATCCGTCGATGATCCTTGCACGATCGACCGCTCCGACGCAAAAGCCACTGACATCGTAGTCGCCCGGCTCCATCACTCCGGGGTGCTCGGCCATCTCGCCACCGATCAACGCGCAACCGGCTTGGCGACACCCTTCGGCGACACCGGCGACGATGCTTGCGACCAGCTCGCTGTCCATCTTGCCGATCGCAATATAGTCCAAGAAGAAGAGGGGCTCGGCTCCGGTGACCAAGATGTCGTTGGCGCACATCGCGACGCAATCGATACCGACGGTATCGTGTTTATCGAGCAGCTGCGCAAGACGGATCTTGGTCCCCACCCCGTCGGTCCCGCTCACCAGTATGGGATCGTCCATCTCTTTGAGCGCCGATGCGCCGAACAATCCTCCGAA
>WRDL01000088.1 GCA_009784095.1 Coriobacteriia bacterium
CGCGATCCGGCAGGACCGACGCACGCGCCGACAGGATCGAGATTCTCCTGACGCGATGATACTGCGACCTTCGAGCGGACACCCGCCTCGCGCGCGATACTCTTGATCTCCACGATGCCGTCATCGACCTCGGGTACCTCGACCTCGAAGAGTCGTTTGACCAGACCGGGATGCTTGCGGGAGACGATGACCGAGGACTCGCCGGCTTTACGTGTTTGGCGCACCTCTGTGATGTAGACCTTTAGCCGGTCGTTGTGGTGGTAGCGCTCAGTGATCGGGCGCTCCTTCTCGGGCAACTCTGCTTCGACCTCGTCTGAAAGCTTGATGATGGTGAAGTTATTTCGTGAGTGCTGTACCGGGCCTGAGACCATATCTCCGACCCGATCGATGTATTCGTCAAAGATCTTTTCACGCTTTGCTTCACGGACCATCGAATTGATGACGGCCTTTGCCTGATGTGCAGCCAGGCGGCTGACGTCGGGCGGTGTGACATCACGCTCTTCGTACTCGGGTTCCTCGTCCTCTGCTGCTCCGACCCAGTCAAAATCCGGATCGGGGATCAGCTCGTAGACGTAGATCGCACCGGTCTCACGGTCAATGGTGACCCGGCAATCGTTCTCGAGACGCAACGTTCGCTCGTAAGCTCCCGCCAGGGATTGCTCGAGTCTATCAAGCAGTTCATATTCGTCGATCCCACGCTCGTCAGCGATCTCTTTGAGCGCCATCATCAATGTCATCTCAGCCACGTCTTCTCCTTACATTCGCTACTGACTAAAAGAAGCGGGGATCACCCACTTCTTGAAAAAGTGTTCAATTGTCGTACCTCGTGCCTACGTCCTTACTTGCGCGTAACAGTATAGCGTAAACACCTGTGAGCGTCAAAGCCGAATTGACATCGAACATATGTTCTATTATCATCATGATCATGGATGAACTTGAGAGAGATCGGCTTCATGACAGAACCTAAACGTTTATTGGCTTTTGCGAGAGAAAGGTTATGCGCGATGAACGAGCGATGGGGAGGCTCAAGTGGATCTTCAAGATAAGCTGGCACTTCTGACCTCAGCAGCCAAATATGATGTGGCGTGTACTTCGAGCGGGGTCGATCGGAGCGCACAGGGCGGCGCGCTCGGAGATGCACAATCGTGCGGGATCTGCCATAGCTTCTCAGCCGATGGTCGCTGCATTGCTCTACTCAAGATACTCATGACGAACGAGTGCGTCTATGACTGTCAGTATTGTGTAAATCGTGCGAGCAACGAGGACGCGGTGCGTACGACCCTCACCCCTCAGGAGCTTGCCGAGCTCACGATCGAGTTCTATCGGCGCAACTATATCGAGGGTCTCTTTCTAAGCTCAGGAGTGATAAAATGCCCTGATTATGCAATGGAGCGCATGTGCATGGCAATTTCGCTCTTGAGAAATGAATATCGGTTCAGAGGCTATATCCATGCCAAGGCGATCCCCGGCGCATCATCTGAATCGATAGATCGCATGGCGCTGTTGGCTGACCGCATGAGCGTCAATATCGAACTCCCCTCTCAGGAGGGGCTTAAGTTGCTCGCCCCGGACAAGCATAAGCACTCGATCCTTGAGCCCATGAAACACATTCGTGATGGCATCAAGGAGAACAAGAGCGATCTCGTCAAGTATCGGTCCGCTCCGAAATTCTCCCCCGCCGGTCAAGCGACCCAAATGATCATCGGGGCCACTCCGGATACAGACTTTCAGGTATTGCGGTTGACGAGTTCACTTTATCGGTCATTCGAGCTCAAACGGGTCTTCTTCTCTGCCTATGTACCGGTCAGCACCAGCGAGCTCCTTCCCCGAAACAATGCGGTCCCCTTCCTACGCGAACATCGGCTCTATCAAGCGGACTGGCTTTTGCGATTCTACCAATTCGATGTGAACGAGATCATCAATGAATCCGATCCATACCTCGACCCATACCTCGATCCCAAGTGCAACTGGGCGATGAACAACCTTGACCGATTCCCGCTTGAGGTGAATAAGGCAGAATACGAAATGCTGTTGCGCGTTCCTGGTATTGGGGTCACCGGCGCCCGAAGGATCGTGCGGGCGCGTCGAACCCAGAATCTGACATTCGAGCATCTCAAAAAACTTCGGATCGTTCTCAAACGAGCCCAGTATTTCATCACCTGCGGTGGGACATTCGCGGCTGATACCCCGTTCGCTCATGATGCGATCTATGAGAAGCTGACGACAGACTCTTCAAAGCAACGTGGGTTTCGCGAAGTAATGCAGGCGCGCTCAGCATTCGAGCAGCTTGCGCTCTTTGATGATACTGCGATGCTCCCCCATCGCGAAGACGTGCAAAAGAGTCTGACGGGGCAGTTATGACCCCAGACGGCACCAATGATAGTTCGACGGTCGTCTACTTCTACGACGGGACGCTCGAGGGATTCTTTAGCGCCGTTTTCGATGCCTATACCGGTAAGGACAGACCGGACATTATTACCGTCAGCGAGAATTACCAGAGTAGGATCGATCAGATCATTCATCACGTTCAGACACGCGAGGATAAATATGAGCGCGTATATGACGGGATCATAAAGCACATCGGCCCGGTCGGATACCACAAGGTACGCACCGTGTTCCTCTCCCCCTCTCCCGATAAGGACACGATACTCTTCCGCTATCTGGAATATGGTTTCAAGGTGGGAAAGAAGATACACGTCGACATTTCGCACGAGCTCGTCAATCCGGTGGAACGCCTGAAGAAAGAGACCTGGTTCGAGATGCATCGCATGAAGATGTTCGCACGATTTGCTCAGATGGACAATGGAGTCTACTTTTCAAAGATCAATCCCAAATGCAACGTGCTTCCTCTGGTGATGGAGCATTTTGCTCGCCGTTTCAACGTGCAACCATTTGTGATCTATGATGAGAATCATCGCATTCTTGGTCTCTATGATATGAAGAGCTGGTATCTCCAATATGTCGATGATGATTTTGAGGTTCCCGATTGCGCCGAAGATGACCTACGTTACCAAAGACTCTGGAAGTCTTTCTATGATTCAATAGCGATCGAGGAGCGGGTCAATCACGATCTGCGTCGCAACTTCATGCCCAAACGGTTCTGGTCCAATCTGACTGAGATGAGCTTCATCGACCCGAAAGACACTATTGGGCATCTGGGACTATCAGACAGCTCTTCAGGGTCCGTGGTCGCGCACGATGAATTGCTTCCCCCAGAGCAGCGGGCGCTTCCTGAGCAGGATGCATCCTTGTTCTAGGTGCTGACTGCACCGTCGTTGAAGCCCACAGAATAGTGAGTACCATCGCAGAACGGCTTGTTGTGTGAGCCTCCGCATCGGCAGATCGTCTGACGATTGCGGATCTCGTATTCGTTGCCGTCCTCATCAACGACCGGTATGCCGCCTCGTACGAAGTATGCTGAGCTCAAACCTTTTGAGGGATCCTCGAGTATCATGATCGAGGGTTCGTACTTGGTCTCGATGGGTTGATTGTCCGCGTCGAATACGACGAGACGGCCCGAAGGACAGAGGCACGCTTCGTTGATCGCGTCCTTCTTGCTATCGGGATCATCACTTTGCTTGACATAGTTCCAGACCTTGATCCCGCGATCGCAGAATCGTGCGCTGATGCACAGATCCATATCGTCGAGCAGCGTCAGTTCTGCATCCTTGAATTCGGTCGACTTGGAATCGTGGCTCTCATGGGTAGCGGTCGTCTGACCTTGAAAACCGGCCTTGACATGCGATCCATCACAGAAAGGCTTGTTGGCTGAGTGACCACACCGACATAACGCGTAGGTCTCAGCGGTCTTTAGCGTCTCGAGTTCTTTGATGTCGACCGAAAAACCATCCTCATCGGTCACGATCTCACCACGCAGAAGGGGGATATTTCCCGAAACGAGATAGGGCCCATCTTTTGCTACCGTGATCTTCATGTTCCCTCCGATCGTTCGCAACCATCTAGAGATTTTCAAGAATTGCTAATACCTCATTGACCGCATCATCGAGCGGTACCGTCCGTTTCTCCCCCGTTTTGCGGATCTTCACCTCAACATCTCCTGACTCGAAACCTCGTTTTCCCACTACGATCTGAAGTGGGTATCCGACCAGATCAGCATCGGCGAACTTGACACCCGCCCGCTCATCACGGTCATCGATGACGACCTCGAAACCCTCGACCGCAAGTTGCGTTGCGAGTGACTCAGCGTAATTGTAAGCATCGTCGTCAGTCGAAAGAGCGATCACAATGATTTGGTACGGCGCTATCGACATCGGCCAGATGATCCCCGCATCATCGTGGCTCTGCTCGATGACGGCGGCCATCGATCGAGAAATGCCCACCCCATAGCATCCCATATAAGGAAATTGGTCCACTCCGTCCTCATCCTGATAGGTCAGTCCCATGACCTTGGAGTATTTTGTGCCCAGCTGGAATACCTGTGATACTTCGATCCCGCGTGCTAGTTTTAGCTCTTTGTTGCACTGCGGACACGTGTGCGAGATCGTGGAGTCGAAATCCTCTCCAAGCGATTCGGTCGTCGCGCCATAACCGCAATCACAGTAGACGAGTTCCGCTTCGCCGGCATCTGCCAACGCCATGAACTCTCGGCTGATGTCACCGCCGATCTGGCCGCTGTCGGCATCGACTGGACGATAATCTAGCTCGAGGCGCTCGCAGATCCGCCCATAAGCACCCGCCTGTTCGTCATAGTGTTTCTGGAGGTCTTCTTGTGAAGTATGGAATGAATACGCATCCTTCATATTGAATTCACGTCCACGGAGCAGTCCGAATCGTGGACGAACCTCGTCGCGGAACTTCATGTTGATCTGGTAGAGGGTGAACGGAAGATTGCGATAACTGCGGATCTCACCCTTCACCATGTCGGTGATGATCTCTTCATGGGTCGGTCCAAGGCAGAACTCCCTCTCATGTCGATCTTTGAATCGCGCAAGTTCGGGACCGTAATCATCCCATCGTCCTGACTCTTTCCAAAGCTCGGCAGGCTGCACGATCGGGAGAATGACCTCTTGGCAGCCGATCGCATCCATCTCGTCACGGACGATCTGCTCGATCTTTTTGATCACACGATATCCCAAGGGTAAAAAGGAGTACATCCCTGAGGCTGATTTTCTGATGAGACCTGCACGCAGTGAGAGTTTGTGGCTCGCGATCTCTGCTTCAGCTGGCAGTTCTTTTAGCGTCGGTGCATACAGCTTGCTCATATATGCTACTTTTGACATGCATACTCCTCTATCAAGTCCTATTAAGCATCATTAATAGTAGCAGAATGATACCGAAGTGCTACAAACGGGCGTGCCTGTTCGTGCTGGTCATAAAGGGGAAAGTCAGATATCGATCAGTGATGCGAGTTGAGCTTTATCTCGCTGAAAAGCTCGTCGACCAATTCCTTTTCAGGGACTTTGCGAAGAGGGCTACCGTGTGAGAACAACACGCCCATTCCTCTGCCGCACGCAATACCAAAGTCAGCGTCACGCGCTTCGCCCGGACCGTTCACCACGCATCCCATGACTGCGATCTTAAGATGGGAGGGTATCTCGTCGATGCGTGCGTTGACTTTCCTTGCCATCTCGATCAGATCGACCTCGGTTCGCCCGCAGGTCGGGCAACTGATGACCTCTGCTCGGTTACGACGAATGTCGAGAGCAGAGAGTATCTCGAATGCTGCGGTTACCTCTTCGACCGGGTCTGCTGTGAGCGACACGCGAAGTGTATCACCGATACCTTCCTCTAAGAGCGTACCCAAACCGACAGCGCTCTTTATAGTACCTGAAAAGGTGGTACCCGCCTCAGTCACCCCAATATGAAGAGGATAGTTCGACAGCTCAGCAAGCAATCGGTATGCGTTTATCGTTTCTGGGACACTTGACGCTTTTGCGGAGAGTACGATATCGGTGAAGCCACGCTTTTCAAAATGCCGGACAAAAGCCATAGCGCTCTGGGCGAGTTTCACCGAAAGCGCTGAATCACTCTCAGCGACCTCTTCGGCAAGAGAGCCGGAATTGACGCCGATACGTATCGGTATACCTGCCTCGCCGGCAGCATCGATGACCGCATTGACACAGGTAAGTGAACCGATGTTTCCGGGATTTATGCGCAGTTTCGCTGCTCCACGTTGAGCAGCTGCTACTGCGAGCTTGTGATCGAAATGGATATCAGCGACCACCGGAAGAGGACTCCGCTTGACGATCTCGGCAAA
>WRDL01000089.1 GCA_009784095.1 Coriobacteriia bacterium
GGTAAGATGAGTGTCTTTATCGCATCGTATTGCTGACCCAGCGTATAGATCGACAATGTCGTCTCTGCGTTTGATGAGATCTCTTTTGTTAAGTGGGCGTTGACGAAATAACCTGAACCTTGGTTGTCTTGGGCGTTTATCGCAGCGCGGGTGCCGTTTGAATAGGCGCGGATATCGGCAGACGTATCAAGATACAGCGTCGTACTATCATCGCCACCGATCGCACAATTCGTTTCGCTGTAGGCATGAATCGTTGCTCCGTTGATCGTGATCGTGCTGCCCAGTGAGCTACCAAAGAATCCAATTCCCGGTCCAAGATTACCTTTTGCGTAGATAGTTCCTCCCGTGATCTTTATAGGAAGTGAAGGATCGGTATTACCGTGTACTTTTCCGATACCGGTCGTCGCCGAGACGGCATGAATCAAACCACCGTTGATCGTAATCTGTCCGCTCCCTGGCGGATTTGTCCCGGTGCCCGAACCGATGCCTGCGCCGACACTGGTGCCATCTGGGGCGGATAGATCGACAGCGGTAACATCGATCTCTCCCCCATCTATTGTGATATTACCGGCAAGACCATAGGTACCACCGCCGATTCCGGCACCCCGGGTGTGCTGCTTAATGGTGATCTTGCCACCCGTGATCTTGATGAGACCCCCACCACCACCATTAACTTGGTTGCCACCGCCGCCACCGATGCCGGCACCACCGATTATCGCGCCATCCTCAGTCCTGCCATGTTGGATCAACGATACAATACCGTCGTTTATGGTGATCGTGCCCCCACCTCCACCAGGACTGGTACCACCGGTATTGGAAGCGCCTCCCCCACCGATACACGCACCTGACGAGTGTGCCTCGATATCGATCGTGCCGCCATTGACAGTGATGGAGCCGGCAGCAGCACTCGCACTGCCACCGATACTTGCGTACGCGTTAGTCGAGCTTGCGATTGAAGTCATCTTCAGTTTATCGGTCGAATTATTACCGTTGAGGCTGTCGATGGTGATCGCGGCGGTCGCAGGTACGGTGATCGCTTTCCTGATATAGCTCGTAGAACTGAGCAGGAGTGTTGCGCGTCCGGTGCCGGACAGTGTGATAGCACCGGCAAGATCGATCTGATCGAGTACCAGCGTGACATCAACTCCGTCAGGTACCGTGATCAGGGCGTATATCGCGGTGTCTTGTTTTGGCGCGTTGGGATCAGGCGGAGTGGCACGCACCCCACTTTGCATGATCCGGTACGTCTTACCGTTGGCACTCTTCGTGAAGGTGAGTCCTCGGTCGGCATTGCCCACCGGCAGGTTCGGGTTGCTGTAAGCAGGCGCGGTGCCCGAGACCGAATAATCGGTGGTACCTGTCGTGGTCGTCGAAAGATCGATTACCTCACCAGCACGAACTGCACGCGCGTCACCGTGCTCATTGGTCGCCGCATCATCAGCGGTCACCTGACTTGCTGACTCCTCGACCGAGAGCCCGATCGTGGCGGTCTCCTCGAACGATTCATCCTGAGTCGAAGAGAGCTGAGCAGGATCGTCCTGCTCGATCCGTTCCACTGTCAGCCCCCGCTTATCATCTTGTTCGATCAGTTCTGTCGCCACTGTTCGTGTTGTGTCTTGTTCGACCTGCTCGACCGACAACCCCAGCGATTCATTTTTTTCGATCAGCTCGCTTGAAGCTGCGGAGAACGGGACCGTGACCAAAACCAATGCCATAACGAACAGCAATACTAGGGCGACAGTGCTCTTTCTTCCTTTCATTTCCGTGACTCCTTTCCTCTTATTCCTTGCGGGTCCTCTGACCTTTTTCGACGATATGGGTTCAAGCAACTCGAAGGTCTAGAGCACCGGGCTGAAGCCCATATCTTCTTCACAATTTGTGCTGAGCGTACGATGAAACGATGCATAAATTTGAAGCTGAAATGAAGAAATAGGCTTCGATATGCCGCTTTTTGCTTGCTAATCGAGGGAACGCGATGTATCGATTTGCTTGCTTTTTGGATACGACTGAAGCCTATGGATAACAGAGATAATCGTTGAAGTCAGGCTCGCGGACCTCATCGGGAATCTTTATGCCAAAAAAAGAGCGCGCTTTGAGTTGTGAATGCCATATGTGAGGAGTACACTGAATGTATCAAGTGGTTGTATTATGCGAAGAACGCATAATTATATAGTGGGGAGTTAGTCGACTTCCAACTTGAGGTACGACTGAGAGGAGTGGTCTATGGACACGAAATTCGGGTTGACCAAGAAATCACGTAGAAAAGGATATACGAGAACATCGCTTTCATTATTGCTCACGGTAATAATGCTTGCCAGTATGATGCTCGGCATGATACCGGGTATTGCGGTAGCGCTTGAAGAAGACGCTGTTTTCACCGTTTCATTCTGGGGAGGTGTCGGGTCAGCTGATGGTGACCTGGTGCTCGATGTTGCGGCAGGAACACCTGTCAGCAGTATCGCACCGATGTTTGCAGCATTGGATGGATTCGAGTTCGCCGGATGGGATAATCCTTGGACTGAGGATGCAGTTGTCGAGTCAGACTTGACGTTCACCGCTCTCTGGAACGAAGCGCTACCGGCAGATCCCGGTGAAGAACCACCAGGTGATGAAGGAGATGGGGTATTAGTTGATCCCGGTCTTCTTGATGGAGGAGACGGAGTAGGTGTAGTAGGTCTTTCACCGTCTTCATTCAGCGATGATCTCAACCTCGCACAAGCAGGGATCGAAGCCGCAAGAGGCGGTCTTGACCATAATGGTCCGGATAACAACCGCGGCCCGCGTAACCCATTCTTGAGAAATGTGAGCTACGAGGTCAGAGGAGCTGCACCCGCAACTTCTTCTCCGGTACCTGCAACGCGTTCGCACAGGGTCGGAACGCCTGTCTCGGTCGCTGGTCCGCTCACAACGAGCGAGAGGACCAATGCTGACGGACTGACGGGAACGTGGGTCTTCACTGGCTGGAGGACCAACAGTGTAATTGTTCTGTTCGGAGGCTTCTTAATGCCGCACCGTTCAGTCAACTTCGTTGGATCATGGAGATTTATTCCCAACCCATCCTTCTCGGTGAACTACAGAGTAGTTGGTCCGCGCCCTGACAAGTCAAGTCCTGTTCCGTCTTCTCAGCGGCACCAAATGGGCACCAGGGTCACCGTTGCCGGTCCACTTCGGACAAAGGACAAAGAGCACGAAGGCCGACTGGGAACCTGGGAGTTCCTCGGCTGGGAGTCAAGAACGGTACATGTAAGACATGGGCATTTCTGGATGCCATTTAGAAGTGTCGAGTTCATTGGAAGGTGGAAGTTCACTCCCAATGCATCTTACAAGGTCATCTACGTAGTCAAGGGTCCGGGACCTGAGGACTATGATGATATGGTACCGGCTCCACAGATGCATCAAGCAGGCAGAAAGGTCTCTGTCGCCGATAGACTCGATTCGGTCGTCGGAAGAAATCACAAAGGCGTTCTCGGTACGTGGAGATTCGTCGGATGGAAGACCAACGACGTACAGGTCAGACACGGCAGCTTCAAGATGCCTGATCATAAGGTCGTCTTCTTCGGATCATGGAAATTCGTTCCCAATAAGACCGTGAGGGTATTCTTCATGGCGAACACCGATGATGAGGTCGAAGGACCTGTTCCCGAGTGGAAGAAAGTCACCGTCGGTGATGAGTACGGTGAGCTGGCTTTGATTGAACGTGACGGATTCAGATTCATGGGATGGTCACTCGATCCAGAAGGCACCATGATGGTGACAGAGGAGTCGATCGTCGAGATCAAGTGCAACCATAAACTGTATGCACAATGGGCTGAAGAGTTATCAGTCACCTATGCACCGGGTCTTCATGGTACATTCGCTCCCGTGACGTTCACCGGTCTGGTCCTCGGAGATCCCTTCCCTGCATTCGTGGGAGATCTCACACATGACGCCGGTTGGGAGTTCGTCGGATGGACCGATGGAGTCAACATCTATCCTGCAGACGGACTACCCGCATTTGTTGACGGTGAGATCACACTCACTGCTCTTTGGGAAGAAGTAGTTCCCGAGCCGGTGGAGCCACCTGCGCCGAAGGAGAAGAAGGTAGTGGACTACACTCCCAAGACGAGTGATAGCATTACTGGATTCGTAGTAGCGTTCGTGACACTCCTGAGTTCTCTTGGAATCGTTGTTCCTGTCTCGGTCTATCGCCGTCGCAAGAACTAGGAGTATTTGTAGTAAAAACCGAAGTCCGCTCATACGCTGATTTCGAATGCGGAGGACGCCCGATCGGGCGTCCTCTTGCATATCCGGACCAAAGACCAAACGAAATCGCAACCAGATCCATTGCTTGATGGCATTACCACTACAATATAAGCTAAGCGGAGGGATCAATATGGCGAAGGTACTCATGGTGCACGGCTATCTGCTTTCTGGAACAGGAAGTAACCTCTACGTCAGAAATGTCGTCAAGAGCATGTGCGAGGCTGGACAGGACGTTGATTTGGTGTGCCAAGAATTCACCCCGCAAGACTATGACTTCATCGCCAAGTGTTACAAAGCTCAAGATGACCAGTACCACGTTGCTTTCGAGCGCGAGACTCCCTACCCTGGCACTTGCGAGATCTACATACCCGATATCGAGAACGAGTTGCTCGTCTATGTCCATGATCGCTATCACGACCTTCATGTGCAGGAAATGAGAAATGCCACCGAGGAAGAGATCCAAGCCTACATCGAGCGTAACGCTCGAACGATCCGACACATCTGTGAGAACCATGATATCGCCCAGATATATTCCAATCATCTGGTCTTGCAGCCACAATATGTCGCCAAAGGGATCGAGGATGCCGGCGCGACCATACCGCACATCATAATCGCCCATGGGAGCGACCTGGTCTATGCGGTCTCGCAATCTGCCTTTCTCGACCGTCTGTCGAGGACCACACTGAGCAGTTGCGCTGAGCTGGTGGCGGTCTCGCAAGACTCAAAGCAAGCTATGCAGAATTATTACCACGACATGGACCTCAGTGGATGTAAAGTGATCCCCGCCGGCTTGGACGAGCAACTCTATGTCGACATGTCTCCTGATGAGGAACGATCTCTGCTGGAGGAATACATCGATGCGGTCGACCAGGGAAATGGGTTCTCAACAAAGCAGTCACAGATGATCGAGAAGATGATCGAGCAGGATAGCTACGACTTCGAGATGGTACAGGAAAGCTATGAGGCCAAGGACATCGAGGTCGACATCAAGGACAAACTCTTCGATATGCTCTATCGTCGAGACACGAAGAAGGTCATCTACCTCGGAAAGTACCTCGAGCAAAAGGGGCTGATCCCTCTCGTGCTGGGACTGCCACTCCTGTATGCGAAAGATCCTCTGATCAATGTGATCCTGGTAGGATTTGGAGCGTTGCGTGCTCAATTGGAATACATCATTCAGCTCATCAAGCTCGGCAAGGTCGATGTGGTCTTCGATCAAGCGAGCCAGTTGGGTGTGGCTCTCGAACAGGACCGCAGATCTTTGGATGAACTCCAACATCTCTTGTCTAACGCACAGGATCTTGCGCTCTATAAAAAAGGTACGGATCTCATGGACGAAAACACCCTGTTCACCGGGTTCCTCGATCAGAAATACGCAGTCAGGATCCTCTGTCATGGCACGGTAGGTATCTTCCCCTCGCTTACGCGGGAAGCGTTCGGAATGGTCGGGATTGAAGCGATGGCATCAAAGACCAAGCCTCTCTGTACCAGACATTCGGGATTGAAAGAAACACTTGAGGTCGCAGCCGAACACATCCCAGGGCTCGATATCAACGATTACTCGGTGCCGCTCGATGAGCATCTGATCATCAACATCGTTGATAAGACCGGGCTATTACTGGATGAGGAAAACGACGGGCTCGTCCAAGAAATGAGCACGTTCGCTCTGGGCAACTACGGTTGGAAGGGTATAACCCAGGAGTTGATGGCGCTCTAGGCCCTATCACCATAGAACACTGAGTACGATCACGATCATGTGTGACTGAGAAATACAAACGGGCGCGATCTTGATCGTCCGCGCCCGTTTACGTCGAGTGACTCGTCTA
>WRDL01000090.1 GCA_009784095.1 Coriobacteriia bacterium
CGATACCAGTACGAGAGCACCGACCATCATCAGCAGCATCAAAGTCGTGATCCCTTTACCTTTCGAAAGGCGCGAGGTGACAGCCGCGCCTGCGATAAACAGGCAGCCGACGATAACGCTCATCAACAGACCCGGTCCTCCGGTCGGCGGGAACTGGAATCTTCTTTGCGGGATATTATTAAGGCGAATGAAGATATGTCGAGATCCGGTGATCTCATCGATGATATTGTCCTCCGTCTCGATCAGATTCTCTGAATGGTCTTCGCCTCCCACGACGATCGGACTCTTTCCTTCGACTATGATCTTCCAGTAACCTTCCGGGATCAGATACCCATCCGGTGCTTCGACCTCTTGGAGATAGTAGGTCCCCGCATTCAATCCTGCGATATCGATGCGACCCGCACCATCGGTGGTATAGGTCGTCTCTTCGCTTCCGGAAAAGAATACCGAGGTCCCATCGGGATAGAAGAGTTTGAACACCGCTCCCGCAAGCGTTTTGCCGGAAGCGTCATCATGCTTGGAGATCGCAATCGAGTGAGTCAGCGGGGTGTTATTGAATGCCAACCATTTGATGCCACCGGCTGCGATCAGGCGAGCGGCCTCTCCATCCGGTCTCCAAGTGTATGTCTCAGTGCTGCGGGTATATCCCTCCGGCGCGTCGATCTCTTTAAACGTATACACATTGGTATCGATAATGACAAGTGGCTTCGATCCATCTACGACCTTTAAGATACCGTCCTCATCTGACTCAAGTATCCAGTTGGCAATGGGCAGCACACCTGATTCGGGTACTCCCTCATATTCCTTCATCTCAAAGGTCGCGCTGGCAAGTCCGACCACCAGACTCACCGTGCCATCAGCATTGACGACCTCATGGACCGGCAGTCCTAATTCGTTGTGCAGGTGATCGAGCGCCTGTGCCATCGCAATGACATCCGAGGGGATCAGTGGATTGAAAGTCTGTACGAAAGTACCTTTGATCATGCGCAGATCCAGCTCGGTATTGAGGAATGTGAATGAGCGGATCGTCTCCTGGAAGCGATCGATGAAGAACGGAGTCATCTGTGGTTGCTTTACATAACCTTCCGGAGCCTGAATCTCGACAACGCGATACGCGCCGAACGGTATTTCGGTCTTTTGTGCAAAACCGTTGTTATCACTCGTGAGCTCCGTATAGAAGACCCACGCACCGCCACCCTCGCTGTTATCGATCCATCTCTCGACAGTGAAGACCGCTCCAGCGAGCTTTTTGGTCGGGTCATTGGCATCGACCTTCGAGATGATCAGCGAGCCGAGTTTCTCCTCGCGCTCGTTGAGCACCACGATCGTGTCGTTCCAGTATGGTATGCCATCTGCACCGCGAACCACACCGGTCTCATCGACACTGAAGAAATAATCACCACCGTAGGGAAGATACCCGCTCGGTGGGGTGACCTCGTGAATGCCGTAACGCTGACCGACCTCAAGATCAGTAAAGGTCAACCAACCCAGCTCGGTACCGGAGGTACCGGTCGTCAGAGTTCGAACGGTCGTAGTGGTCTCATCGCTGTTGATCTTATAGAGCTCTAGCTCGACGTTGCCCAGACCCACACCGCTGGTCGGTCGTGGGTCGGTGATCGATGAAACCTCATCGACGCCGATCTTTCGCACCCGCACGCTCGCTCGTACGTTGGCGATGTCAAGCTGTAAGGTATTACCGGAGCCGCTGAACTGTATTAAGCCCACAGCTCCGCTGGGGACCGACTGCAAGGTGACCGTCCCATCGCGATGAATCCGCACGGTAAAGGGCGGTACCACGGTCAGTCTGCCGGGAGCAGCCACTTCGGTCACCGTATAATCGCGGTACTGACCCTCAATGAGGAGATTGTCAAAACGGATGATACCGTCAGTGCCTGTGTTAGCGTTGAACGAGGTGTTGGGGGAAGCGACCTGCCGCAGCGTGAAGCGCAGCCCTTGCATCGGTGCTCCATCAAAGATCCCCGAACCGCTGCCATCGGTCTTGCGTAGCTTCAAGCTCCCGTAGTAGGGAATCAATGTGTTCGGTATGGGAGTACCTGCGCCAATAGGATCGACCGGGAAGTCCTCATATACCGGTAGTCCCGTGACCGCATTGCTCGAGTACTTATTACATATGAAGGGGGTCATATTATTCTTGGGATCCGGATCTTTGAAATCATCGTAATAGACCAGATAGCGCGTCGAATTAGGTTCATAGCCCGCTGGTGGCGTGATCTCTTGGATGTAGTAATTGCCCCGCTCGATACCGGAGAATAGGAGCCAACCTCCGCCACTCAGAATATCACCGAATCCGGGGGTTACCGAAGAAGTCGTCATCTGCACCTGGACCAACTGCCCGATACCACTGCCATCATCACGATACAGACCGAAGACTGCGCCGTCGAGATAGGTAGTTCCTGAGGTCCCTTCGCGTTTACGAAGGCGTATCTCAGCAGGCTTGTCAGGTATCTCGTTGTAGACCTTCGGTGCCTCGATATAGGTCGTCTGGATATTGTCCTTGCGCACGAACGAGTTGAAGGCACGAGAACCGACATTGGAAAGGTCACTGTTAGCTATCATGTCAACGATGACCTCGACCTCTGATCCGGGGTTGATGATGATCGAGCCCAGATCAAGACGGAAGCCTTTGACTTGGCTCGCATCAGAATAGCTCGAACTCCATATGAGGGGATTGTCCAGATACGCAAGGACCTGGGTGTTGTTATAGGTCGGATAATCCGAGGGAAGCGGGTTGAGCAGGAACGAGATCGTATAGCCACCCATCAGTTTTACCCCATCGATGTATACGGAGAAAACGCCACTTCCATCGAGGGTATTCTCGAACTGTGAGAAGCGTTGCTGATCGGTGCGGGCGACTCCGACATCTCCCACATATGGGAAAACATCGACCAAGACCATGCTGGTGCGTGGCATAATCTCTTCGGTGTTGTTACGCACCCGCAATCGATACTGGAACTCTGAGCCGGCCGGAGTCATGATCCCCTTGTTCGACCAAAAACCATAGCCGCCTTCGATCTCAGGATCCGTGATACGTATCTGTTTTTGCATTGCGAGAGCTTGCGAGGCGATGACATCGAACCGTGCATGAGACCACAGTACCTCGTCCCCAAAGGGGTTGTCATCATAATCCAGATAAGGATTGAGGTCGGATGTCGGTCCTCTATATACAAACGCATCTTCGGTGAAGTCCAGGTAAACATGATTGATGATCGGTTCATGATCATAGGCGAGCTCTGAGATATAGCCGTTCACGCGCCCCAAATTCGCTGTCCAGGTAGCTGCAAAGATCTTGAACGGCATCATCGTGGCGGCTTCAATCTTGAGGACATCGTGCCAGCCGTCCGCATCTTCGAACCCATTAGACAAAATAGACCACTTCAGATCGGTGGAATAGTAGAGCAGTCCGTTCGAGGGAACGAATGGTGAGGTTCCGCTGGGCACGAAGTCTTTCGGTAAGACATCATAGATCACCACATCGCGGACCACGATCCTGTCATCGGGAGTATCACCGGCGCCCTGTACCAATTGGAAGGCGTTATAGAGATCAAGATTGAGACCATAGCTGAGTGGGTCTCCGGCAAGGAAAATATCATCGATACGTGTCCTGATGATGCTTTTCGAAATACCTAAACCTGCCTCGAAAGGTTTCACGATCGTTTCAGCATGAACCTGACCATAGACGGTGTTCATGAAGTTGTTATTCTCACCGAAGCAGTCGACAGAGATATCAGCATAATTGGGAAATCTCAGACCGATGTCGCGTGGAGCGACAGGATCTGTGAGATTTTCCTCGATTCCCAGGTTGGGATCGCGTAGTTCGGTCGTGATATAAGCTTGCGCTACTTGCCCACCTGTGATCTTATATTTCGATTCCGAGATCACCACTCGATCGATATCATTACGAATAGCGAGTGGAAAGGTAACGAACCCTCTTTGATTCTGGGCGTCGAACAAGATGGTGCCTCCGCTGTCATAAGCGGTCACACGCGCGGGTCCAAATACATCCACCTCGACACCAACATAGCGCATGCGTACATCCAACGAGTGGTCTTCGATCACGACGTTGGTAAGGTATTGCCCTTGAGGAAGAACGACGGTCTTCTCTTCACCACTTTGCTCATCAGTGACGCGCTCGACACCAGCGACATCGATCCTCCATCTGAAGGAACGTGCGCGCTCATCATAAAAGTCGAAGAAGGATGGACGCAATGAGGTCTTGCTGAACATCCCCTCGGCTTTTTCTGTTTGGGTCTGAGTGATCAAGTTTATGATGGTATCTCTGCCATCAAAGACCGTCTCGGTATCTGCCTTGTGATGGGGGGTCGCGACAAAACTGACACCGTTCTTTACCATCTGCGCGGAGTATATCCGCGGAAAATCTAAGATGAGCTGAGGCAAATTGAATACGGTCGTGTTATTGACCGAAAGGGTATAGCTCACCACTCCCGGTTCTATCAAGGTCCACCCGGGGTTTTTCGCTGGATCGAAGTGCGCGATGGTGGTCACCAGATCACCGTGCTCGTCAATGGCGAGATACTCCGGCAAGTAGTCGGTTAAAATGATCTCGCTCAGGTTGCGCTCGAGACCATATAGACGATACGTATAGGTAATACTCTTGTCTGATTCATCCAGAAAAGCTTCTTCAGGATCGGTAGATCCCAGGTTGATCACCCCGTAGTCCAGGTATTCTCCATTGGCATACTTAGTAATACCGGGACGGTTATAATAGCCGCTCAATGAAACGACGTTTGCCTGGGCTGCCACAGTCCATCCGTCCGGTGCTACGCTGTCGGGAATTCTCACCTGCGCATAGAGGGGAAACTTAACATATTCTTCGGTCGGTCCGGGAATGAGGCGCCAGATGATAGAGGCCTCGATATCTTCTCCTACGGCAAAACCGTTGTGAAGAGTAAGGACGACCTTACCTTCTTGAGTGGTATCGATATCGTAGTAATCATCTGCGATCGATACTCGGATCGAATCCTTGTCAATTCGTGTCGGATCATAGTAGATCTCTATTATGGATCCGGGAGGCAGGTCATAGTTGTCTCCAGTCACATCACTGTTCGAGAGGTTGACCGTCGTATGCAGGTCAGTACCGATATACCCATGCGGTCGTGGATCATCTTGCTTTAGGATGATCCCCGCGAATTTGACGAGCTCTTCAGGAGTCAGCGGTTCATAATAGAAGGTGACCTCGTAGGTCTCTACGACACCGGGAACGACCGGTCTTGAATCGTTTACGTATGCGGGACTTGCGCTAACAAGCTTATACCCATAGATAGAGGATGCGGTCACCGGGAAGTTGGCCAAGGGCAGCGAGACACGATCGAAACGGCGGCTGGGTACTAAAGTCACACCAGTATTGTTATCCACGAAGTTCACTACGATATCGATCGGGTTGATGACATAGCCCGAAGCAGAGGTGACATTACGAGCGTTACCAAGGATCCAGACCGGAAGCTTGTCGTTTGCAGCAACGATACGACCACTCGTTGATGTCGGAGGTCCCTGATTATAGAGATTCCCATAGGTATTATATTGATGGATGCCACCGATAATAATTCCATCAATGAGTGATGAATGCCGAAAAGCGCCATCTCCGATACCATAAAGTGAGGTGCTGGCGCTCAGATCTATGAGTCCTTTGAGCAGTGGCGCGTAATTAAAAGCACCGGGATGAATGTAATAGAGTCCGGGGTTATTGAAGATGATCTCAGTCAATCGAGAGTTTTCAAGGCTCCCTGATGAAAAAGCACTATTGTTGATATTCGTAAGCGCCGGAAGCGAACTCAGGTCAAGCGTCTCACAGCGATGAGCGAAAAATGCATTGCTACCGATAGTGGTGAGTTTGGGGTTGTTGAAGATGATCTCAGTTAGACGCGAGTATTCGAGCTCGGTCCTGAAGACACTTTCGCGGATTTCTGTAAGTGCCGGAAGCGAGCTCAGGTCAAGAGTCTCACA
>WRDL01000091.1 GCA_009784095.1 Coriobacteriia bacterium
ACCATGACCATCTCGGCACCTTCATCGATCAGGATATCGAATGGGAGCAGATCAGCTTGTTCAAGAGTCTCAAGCGGCGCGATCGTGGTCGCAGTATTGTGCGTATCCGGCGCGCTTCCAATACCCGGCCAGTGTTTGAGCACCACGCTCATTCCCGCATCATGCATACCATTCATCCAAGCGATACCAACTTCCGAGACCTTTGTTGGGTCACCACTGAAGGTCCGATCCAGCTCGGCCATATGAGCTCCAGGTACTGTGAGGTCGAGGGCTGGTGCCAAGACCAAATGGGAACCCAGATTCGCGAGTTTCTCGCCATATGCTCTCGTCGCATCTCGTATCTGATCGCTGGACCAGGTCGCGATCTCAGGAGGTGATGGCAAAGGCCCGCTAATTAGTTTTGAGAGATAAGCGACCTCACCACCCTCCTCGTCGCTTGAAACGAGCATTCTAATCCCACGCGGAGCTTGATGCTGTGCATATTCGAGCTCTTCAGCCATATCATCCGCAGGATTACCACCCGATAGGACGATCGACCCGATTCCTTGCCGAGCCAGAATATAGAACCCGACCGTATCGTCACTCGGTGTCATAACAAAGAGGATCTGCGCGACGAGCTCCTCGGTCGACCAGGAGTCAAGATCGAACACATCGACTTCTTCTTCGACTTCCTCCTCGACCTCACCTGGCGCTATTTGACTGAGAAAACGCTCACCCGGCAGAGCAAGATCATTCCTGACTGAGATGAGTAGTATCGCAACTAAGATGATATAGGTCGCGATGATAGCGATCACGGTGCTTGTCAGCACCCTCAATACCACGGTCGTGGTAGAAGGCTTCGGGCTCTGTTCGTTCATGAATCTAGGGAGACGTTACCAACTGTGGTGCGAGTCCCATATTCATTTTTGCACGCAAGATCCGCTCGACCTTCGTCTCAGCTTGAGCGCGAGATATCTTTCCTGTCGAGATCGCGTTGGTGAGCTCGTCGACCACCGTAGTGTCATTTGCGCCTCTGGATCTATACATGATCATATCCGCCCCTGCATTGATCGCTTCAACAGCCGCGGATCCCGATGCGTCGCATACTCCATCACGCACTAACACACCGACATCATCGGAAAGGAGAATCACGTCGCCGAAGTTCTTGCGGAGATACTGCATCGCATTCTGCGAAATACTGGTCGGGTTAGAGTCCTCGGTAAAATCGGGAACGATGACGTGAGTCACTAAGATCATCGTAACGTTTCCATCGACCGAATCTATGAACACTTGAACTTCATCTTCTTGTAGCTCCTGCCAACTCCGATACGTGGTCACCACACCTCTAGCATCAGCATAACCGCCAAGGCCCGGCCAGTGTCCGAGTACCGTCCCAACGTTCGCTTGACCCATACCCGATGTCCACGCATTTGCGGATTCGGCGACTTTATTCCGATCGGTTCCAAAAGACCTTCCTTCTTTGGCGAGCCCTCCAGCCGGATCTCCAAGATCTGCCGATGGTCCTAACACGAGATTAACACCCGCGTCTTGGAGTTTTCTGCCATGCTCTTCGGTGAGCGCGGCAATCTCACTGGAGGAAAGTTTACTCAACTCTTTGGCGCTCGGTAATGTACCGCTCAGCGTGTTGAGCGGATTATCATAATCCCCGATCTCATCGGAGACGATAAAGGATTGCACTGAATTAGCAGCGTTCTTTTGTGCGACAGAGATATCTGAGACGAGCGAGGAACTGTGTGAGGTCCCGGTAAGTACCAAGGCACCAATGCCTTGCTTGTTGTGCATCGCGAAATCCTTAGAGCTCGCCCCATCAACGACGATCATGCACATCTGAGCCGCCAGTTGCTCATCGCTTAAATCCGCAACTGTGAGGGTCCCGGAGTCTGCCACTACTGTTGGTGCTGCATCATCAGTCGCCGCTGTAGTCGTGAACGGCAGCGGGGCGGCGGTCCATCCCAATAAGAACAGGACCGCGAGAGCGATGAAATATGCGGTGATTATCGCACCCAGGACCGCAAGTACTCCGCGTAGGAAATTCGCGAGTTTATGCCGCTGCTCATTCTTGTTCTCAACTTCATGTTGATAGAGTGCTTCGTCGCTGGGACGTTGCGTCGCAAAAGGTGAGGTCGATGGTGAAGTCGTGTTGTCAGCCATAATCCTGCCGTTCTAATCAATGTCGTCTACGCCACACGGAGACAACAACTGAGCACGCGCATGTGTCTGCCCGTTCCTTCTCACTACCGCTATTCTACAATATCGAGGTGCCCAAAGTACAGTTTTGCGACAGGGAGGGTCGATCCTTCTACAACGTATCGATCAACGCACGAATGGCATCCCGATAGCGCTCGTCGCGTAAACCCAACGTAAGATTGGTCTCGAGCCAGCCGATCATGTTACCGGTATCGAACCCGTCTTTCGGATCGATCACGACCGCGTATACCGGTTCATGCGCGAGCAGTTCGAGCAGCGCGTCGGTCAGCTGGATCTCCCCATCGCGTCCCGGCGCGGTCGTCTTCAGTATCTCCATGACCTTGGGGCTCAGCAGGTAGCGTCCAGTGATCGCCAGGTTCGAGGGAGCGGCTTCACGCTCGGGCTTCTCGACCATGTCACTGATTTTCCAAACCCCATCTGCGACCTTTTGACCTGCGATTATACCGTATTTCGAAAGATCCTCATCGGCGACCGGCTCGACCGCTATCACACTCGCGCCATGCTGATCGTAGACCTCTCGCAAACGAGGAAGCACGTTGTGTTCGGGAACGATGATGTCACCGAGCAACACGAAGAACGGCTCATCTCCGGTGAACGGCGCGCCGCAGGCGACCGCATGACCCAGTCCCTTGGGGCGTGACTGTCGCACCGAGAACAGGTGTGCCATATCGGTGATCGCATGCACCGTCGAGAGCGCATCCTGCTTACCCTGCTCGGCAAGCGTGTGCTCGAGCTCGGCATTACTGTCGAAATGATCCTCGATCGCACGCTTGGCCTTTCCGGTCACGACCAAGATCTCAGAGCTGCCACCGGCGACCGCTTCTTCGATCACATACTGCATAATGGGTTTATCCAAAACCGGCAGCATCTCTTTAGGTTGCGCTTTGGTCACCGGAAGGAACCGAGTGCCGAGTCCTGCCGCGGGAATGATCGCTTTCATCGCTATGCCTTTCGCTTCTGCGTTATGCTCGCGCCCGTTCGCGCTATTGCTCGCGCTGGAAATCGTCCTCGTAGCGAACGATGTCGTCCTCACCAAGATAGTCACCGGTCGCGACTTCTACCACGCGCAGCGGCACGTCGCCGATGTTCTCGAGTCGATGCACCGCACCCATCGGCAGGAAGGCGCTTTCGTTCTTCTGTAGGGTGATCGTTCCGCCATTGCAGGTCACCAACGCGGTGCCTTCGGCGATGATCCAGTGTTCGGCGCGATGCTCATGGCTCTGCGAGGAAAGCCGCATCCCGGGAAGCACCATCACTTCTTTGACGTGGTAGTGCGGCATACGCACCAGCATCGTCCAGCTCCCCCATGGTCTCAGGCTGGTCTTATTCAGTGAGACCTCAGGCGCGCCCTGCTCCTTGAGTGCTGCCACTATCTGGCGCACATCCTCGGTCCGCTCGCGCGAAGCGACCAGTGTGGCATCGGCGCTGTCTACGACCATGATATTGTCGAGTCCGAGCGTGGCAATCATGCGTCCGCTTTCAGAGTAGCTTAAGGTATCCTTGCTGTCGATATCGACCGCGCGCCCGATGAGGTTGTTGCCCTGGTCGTCGGCAGGAGTAAGATCGGCAAGCGCTTCGAGCGACCCGACATCGCTCCACCCCAGATCGGCAGCTACCACGCTCACGTTCTCGCTTGCCTCAAGACAGGCGGTATCGAACGGGACGCTCGGACAGTCCTCATAGAGATGGCGGCATGCCTCGTTCTTCCAGGCGTCAGGACCACCGATGGCCATCGTCTCGGCGACCGAGGCGATCTTGCCGCTATAGTAAGCATCAGGATGTTCGTCGGAGGTGCCATAGGCGCCACAGCGCGCCCCGCAGCGACGCAACTCCTTCAGTATCGTTTCAGCACCTGCGATCAGCATACCGCTATTCCACAGGTACTCATGACTGTCCACATAACGCTGAGCGGTCATCTCATCGGGTTTTTCGACGAACTTCTCAGCCTTTGAGACGATCGCGCGCGGTGTGTCTGCCCCATCGGGTGCGAGTGCGCCACACTCCGCGCATTTGATATAACCATATCCGGTCGCTGGATAGCGCGGTCGCAAGCCGATGGTGACCAGATCTCCGCGTGCGGCTTGCTCGCGACCTGCCGCGACGACCGCCTTCCACTCGTCATCGTCATGACAGATGTGATCCGAGGGAAGCATCACTATCTGCGCGGTGGGGTCCTCGGCCTTGACCGTCGCCGCCGCAAGCGCCAGCGCCGGCGCGGTGTTGCGCGCGCACGGCTCGATGATATAGCGGATGTCGAGCCCCTTGAGCTCGGGATATGCTTTCAGATGATTGCGCACCTCGTCGTAGAGGGTCTCACCGACCACGATCCAGATCGCGCCATGTTCACCCTTACCCGCGAGCGCGTCACCGGTGGCGACATGTGCCGCGCGTTTGACGGCGGCGACCAGAAGCGACTCGGCACCGAAAACATCCAGCATCTGTTTGGGTAGAAGTTCACGGGAGAGCGGCCAGAAACGCGACCCGCTGCCTCCCGCTAATATGACTGCATGCAGTTTTGACATGCGTCTATTCTACCTAAACATCGCCGTAGACCGAGGAATGCGTACTTGAACACATTTTCTTGATACGTGAGGTATACTATACGTATGACGTATGTGCTATCGATAGGATAAACGTATGACGAGCGTAACAGTCTCCCCAAAGTACCAGATCGTGATTCCAAAGTTGGTACGTGAAAGGCTTGGTGTTCACCCCGGTGACAAGATCGAGATCCTTGAGCCGCGCCCTGGCATGTTCGAGTTCTTTGTGCCGGAAAAGATCGATATCAAAGCGATGGAAGGATACTTTAATGGTGGTCCTGGCTATCGCGTTGTGCATGAGGAACGTGACCGCGATCGACTAATGGAGCCTTAGATGAGTTCCGATATGCAGGTAGTCGACTCGTGTGGCTGGATCGACTATTTAGAAGGTGGCTCACATCGCGCTTCATTTCGCCCAATCATTCATGATACAGAGCATCTCATGGTCCCCGCGATCATCTTTTACGAAGTCTTTAAATATTTCAAGCGATCATATAGCGATCAAGATGCTTGTCAA
This sequence comes from Coriobacteriia bacterium, assembly GCA_009784095.1. Classification (GTDB taxonomy): domain Bacteria; phylum Actinomycetota; class Coriobacteriia; order WRKU01; family WRKU01; genus WRDL01. The sequence continues at coordinate 5,266 of WRDL01000091.1, forward strand.
GCGGCTTTTGCAATGAAAGAGGCACGACAGATTCAGATAGATCATGTGCTCGCATTTCAAGCAGCTGATTTGGCGCTCGAGCACGATCTGGCAATGGGTGATGCGCTCATCCTCGCGACTGCGCGAGCATATTACGCGACGCTTCATACACTGGATCGTCACTTCGAGGGAATCGAGGGAGTGGAACTTCATCGCTCAAAGCCTCAGTGAGCGAAGATGAGAATAATGGATCAACTTTTCTACTCGATGCGCCCTATTCTCAATGGGTAGCGAGGAATTGCCAATACTTTTTAGCGCATTGGCACCTCGATCGATCACTGCCCCGTCTCGCTCAAGTAGCTCTGATATGTCTTCTCGATACCCTCGCGAAACGGGACCGTGGGCTTCCAGCCGAGCGCGCCAGCACGTGAGCTGTCGAGTAACTTGCGTGCAGTACCGTTAGGCTTGGTCGTGTCCCAAGTTATCTGCGGCATCGTCGCACCGTGCGCAAGCGC
>WRDL01000092.1 GCA_009784095.1 Coriobacteriia bacterium
CGTCAACGGGCTCCGACATTGGAATGACTTCATCGACCAGTGGCTTGAACATGAATTTGCGCTTCTTGACTATGAGATAGACAGCCAGCGCGCTGCCCAAGAAGATGAGCAGACCCAGGGCTGACAGGTAGACCCCGTCGTAGTCGACCGTTCCGCGCACCGGCTCGGTGGCTTCAGTTGCACCACCGGCGATCGCCGGCACTGCTATCAGACCTATCAGCAACAGTACCGCAACAATACTGAGCAGCTTCTTTTTCGATGTCATTTGAGTTCCTTTCCTCGTAAGCGACGCATCATGAATACGCACAAAATGCTTCTTCTAAAACGATAACACATTCACTGTGGATGACGAAGGTCAACCTGACGAAGCGCACAAACGTTACCGTGATGATTCCTCGAATGAGAGCACTTCCTCGCCGGCTTCGGTCTTACCGGTCGAGTCGATCTCGATCGCCTTGTAGACCGCCTGCAGATCGGCGGGAAGCCCGTCGGTAAAACGCATGGTCTCACCGGTGCTCGGATGGGTGAACTCAAGGTAGTGGCTGTGCAGGAACTGACGTTTCAGATCGTGGTTCGCGCGGTCGGTCCCACGCCCGTAGACCTGATCTCCGACGACCGGATGATGGATATAATCCATATGCACTCGGATCTGGTGGGTGCGCCCGGTGAACAGTTTGCACTCGACCAGGGTGAACCCGTTATCGAAGCGTCCGGCTTCAAAGCGCTCGAGTACACGAAAGGTCGTGATTGCCCCGCGCGAGCTCTTCGTGTCGGTCACCCGCATCAAGAGGCGATCGCGCTGGTCGCGACCTATCGGCGCGTCGATCGTGCCACTGTCAGGTGCGATCCACCCATGTACCAAACACAGGTAGCGTCTATCGATCTCGCGCAGGCGGATCTGGTTCTGCAGCTTGACCTGCGCCTCATCGGTCTTTGCCACGAGCATCAGACCACTCGTATCCTTGTCGAGACGATGCACGATACCGAGCCGATCCTCACCCTGTTTGGTCCCCCACTCCTTTTGGTGTGCGAGCAACGCATTGACCAGCGTGCCGGACCAGTGCCCTTGAGCCGGATGCACCACGAGCCCCGCCTGTTTCGAGAGCACGATCAACTCGTCATCCTCATAGCGGATGTCGAGCGGGATGTCTTGGGCGATCAGTTCGCTTGAGCGTGAGGGTGGGATATCGACCTCGATCTGGTCGCCTGCTTTTACCATGTAGCGCTTCGGGTAGGAGCGGCCGTTGACCAGCACCTCGTCTTGCTCGATCAGTTTGGCCGCCGCGCTGCGCGAGACCACACCGTCACAGGTCGCGACGAATGCATCGAGACGCATCCCCACGAACTCATCCTTGACGATATAGGAATTGTGCGACGCGCTAGCGCTCAACAGCGTCACCGCTCTTGGAGAGAAGCCAGAACACCAAGATGATACACGCGATGGTGACCATGCTGTCTGCCACGTTGAATACCGGGAAGCGTATGAAGGTCAGGTCGAAGATATCGACCACATAGCCGAAGAAGATTCGATCGATGAGGTTACCGATCGCTCCGGCGCATAGAAGCCCGAGACCAAGAGCCACCAGATAAGGCATTGGACGCAGGCGCGCGAATGCGTAGGCGGTCGCTACGAACACGATCACGCACATCAGTATCGGTAGCCAGAGCGCACCTTCGAACAGTCCGAATCCCACCCCGCGGTTCTGCACATAGGTGAAGTTGAGGACTTGAGGGATCGCTTCGATCGATTGTCCGACCGCCATGCCGGAGACCTCGAACCATTTAACGGCACGATCCAGCGCGACTCCGCTGATCAGGACCGCCCAGAAAAGACTCGTCGAGAGATCCACTTACGCCGGATCCTTGACGGGCGCCGGCATCGATGCGAGCACCTCGGCACAACGCTCACACACATCGCGGTACTCGGCACCCTCGGACAAGGGGCGATAGTTCCAGCAACGCGGACACTTGTCCAGTGTTGAGGGTGTGACCGTGACGAGCGTCTCTTCGAGGCCATCCTGGCTGTTGATCGACACATCGGAGACGATGAAGAACTCGCGCAATGCCTCGACCCCGCGCGCTTGAAGGATCGCAGCGGTATCGGGATCGACCGTGAGCGCCAGATCGGCTTCTTGGCTCTTGCCGACGACCTTCTCGTCACGTGCGTCCTCGAGCGCCTTGGTGACCGCTTCACGCACTTTGCGCACGACGTTCCAATCACCGCGCAACTTCTCGACATCGAGCATCGACAGATCGAGTTCAGGCCAGTCGGTCAGGTGGATCGACTCCGCGTCGCGTAACTGCTCGGGCATGAACTCCCAGGTCTCCTCGGTCGTAAATGCCAGCACGGGTGCCAACAGGCGAAGCAGCGTCTGTAAGATCACGTTAAGTACGGTCTGTACACTGCGACGTGACTTCGAGGCGGGCGCATCCGAATAGAGACGATCTTTCGAGAGATCCATATAGACGTTCGAGAGGTTTCCGACATAATCGGTGATCTCGCGCTGCGCCATATAAAAGCGCCACGCATCATTATAGGCGGTCACCTTCTCTATCAGATCGCCGAGCCGTACCAGTTCAGCCTGGTCCATCTCGTCCATCTCGTCGAAAGGCACCGCATCAGCGGGAGTGTAGTCGAACAGGTTGGAGAGCAGGAAGCGGAATGTGTTGCGGATCTTTCGATACGCCTCACTGGTGCGGTCGAGTATCTCGTCACTGATCGCGACGCTTTGACCGAAATCGGAAGAGGTGACCCATAGGCGCACGATATCGGCACCAAGTTTGTCGACCACATCGATCGGATTGATGACGTTGCCGATCGATTTGGACATCTTGCGTCCCTCACCGTCGACGGTGAACTCATGGGTCAAGAGATTCTCGAATGGTGATATGTGATAGGCCCCGATGCTGGTCAGATAACTGCTCTGGAACCAACCGCGATGCTGGTCGGATCCCTCAAGGTACATCTGAGCCGGAAAGACCAGCTCATCGCGCGCTTTAAGAACACTGGTATGCGATACTCCGCTCTCCCACCAGACATCGAGGATGTCGGTCTCGGGAATGAGGGTGTCGCAACCGCAGGAGCACACGACGTCGGCGGGCAGGTAATCGGCTGGCGCTTCGGTGAACCATGCGTCGGCACCTTTTTCACGGAACAGTTTGATGATGGCGTCGAACGTCTCTTCGTTGGCGACCACTTCACCGCATGTTGCACAACGATGTACCGGGATCGGCACACCCCAGCTGCGCTGTCGTGAGATACACCAGTCGGGACGCTCGGCGATCATCGCGCTCATGCGCTTGGCGCTGATAGCCGGGATCCAGACGAACGAATCCAAATTCTCTAGCGCGTCTTCGCGCAGACCGGTCTTCTCCATGCTGACGAACCACTGCTCGGTCGCTCGAAAGATCACCGGCTCCTTGCAGCGCCAGCAATGCGGGTAGCTGTGCTCGATGTTGCCCTCACCGATCAAGGTGCCCCGCTCGCGCAGCCAATCCAAGATGAGATGGTCGTCTCTGAGCACCACATTGCCTTTAAAAGGCCCCCCGCCGGCATCAAAGGTCCCGTCGTCGAGTACCGGCATTACGATAGGGATGTCGTGTTTGATGGCGAGCAGGTTGTCCTCGGCGCCATGGCCGCCCGCCCCATGCACGATACCGGTACCGGTCGTCATGTCGACGAAAGGATCGGCGACGATGCGACAGACGCGGTCGTGATGGATCGGTTGGATATAGGTCAGGTCGGTCAACTCATCGCCTTTGAACGCTCCGTCGAGCAGTTCGTAGTCGCCCTCTTCCCAGCCGAGATCGTCGGCGACATGGGTAAGCAGATCCTCGGCCAGGATAAGTACCTGACCGTTGACGCGCACCGCGCGATAGGTCGCATCCCCATTGACGACCATGAACGCGTTGGCCGGCAACGTCCATGGCGTCGTCGTCCAGATGAGCATGGATACCGGGTCACTACCGGCTTGGTCTGCCCACGGTGAGTCGTCGATCAAACGGTAGGCGACATAGATCGAAGGCGACGGCTCATCCTTATACTCTATCTCAGCTTCAGCCAGAGCGGTATGACAGCGCATGCACCAGTGGATCGCTTTGCGCCCACGATAGATCGCACCGTCCAGATACATGCGTTTGAAGACCTCGACGTTGCCCGCCTCATACTGAGGAGTGAACGTCAGGTAGGGATCGTCCCAATCGCCGAGCACCCCAAGCCGCTTGAACTCCTCACGCTGGATGTCGATCCACTTGAGAGCATAGAAGCGACACTTGGTGCGCAGATCCGCGGTCGAGATCTCAGCCATACGCTCAGGACCGAGGTTCTTCTCGACCTTGTGCTCGATGGGTTGCCCATGGCAGTCCCATCCGGGCACATAGGGAGAATAGTAGCCGCGCATCGTCTTGTATTTGTTGATGAGATCCTTGAGTATCTTGTTATACGCCGTTCCCATATGGATATGTCCGTTGGCGTACGGGGGACCGTCGTGCAGAACGAAGGGGTCGCACCCCTCCCGACGTGCGACCGCTTTTTGGTAGATCTTCTTCTCGTCCCACATCGCCTGCCACTGAGGTTCACGTTGGGCGAGGTTCGCGCGCATCGGGAACTCCGTGCGCGGCAAGTTCATCGAGTCTTTGTAATTATTAGTCACCGGGTCTAATCGATCTCCTCTATCTCGAAATCATCTTCGAACTCGACCTGATCGATGAACGAAGTCGATTCCAGGATACCGGGATCGATCGGGGCGGGTTCTTTGACGATTTTCTCCTTGACTACTTCTTCAACAAGTGGCTTGAACTCGGGCTCTTCGTCGATCACCTCGACGACCTCGACCTTCTCGGTGACCGGCTCGAAGACAGGAGTCTCGGCCGACGGTTCCGTCTTGGCTATGAAGAGCTCGTCGGCGTCCATGTTGATGTCCATCGTGATCTCGCGGATATCTGCCAGAGAGTTCTCGAGGAGCGCACGATAGCGGTCGCGAAAATCGACCTCGGCCTGCTTGAGCACCTGCGCCATCTCGATGATGTCGCGCTTGCGCGTGGCTGCCTCGCCGACGATCTCTGACGCTCTGCCTTCGGCGGCGGACAGGATCTTGTCAGCTTGGGTATGGGCTTTTGAGACAAGCTCGTCGGCGGTCTTTTGCGCAAGAAGCAACACATCGCCGAGCTCTGAGGCGCTGACTCTTGAGACCGTGACCTCGCGTACCTCGGTCACCTGCGCCATCTCGACCGGAGCAGTGATCGGCTCAACACCCATCGCGGTACTGGCGCGTCTCTCTTGCTCCAGCGCGTTCTTGAGCGTGCTATTCTCCCTGGTCAGGCGATCGACCTCGGCTGCGCACAGATCAAGAAAATCATCGACTTCCGTCTCTTTGTAACCACGCATTGCATGGGCGAATTCCTTCTCATGGATGTCTCGAGCGGTAATGGCCATCATCTCTCCTCTGTCGTAATCGTTCGTGTTTATGTATGGTACTACAAATCCCTGAATCATGCGCCGTCGGCAAGCTCACGCGCGCGCTCGATCGCTTCAGCGATCGCTTGAGCGAACATCCCCTCCAGATCGCGCTCATTGAGGACGGCGACCGCC
>WRDL01000093.1 GCA_009784095.1 Coriobacteriia bacterium
AAACGACTCTTCGAGGTCGAGGTGCCCGAGGTCGATGACGGCATCGTGGAGATCAAGAGCATCGCGCGCGAGGCGGGCGTCCGCTCGAAGGTCGCAGTTTCTTCGCGTCAGGAGAATCTCGACCCTGTTGGCGCGTGCGTCGGTCCAGCTGGATCGCGGGTGCGCAACGTCGTGCATGAGCTCCGTGGTGAGCGAATAGACATCATCCCGTTCAGTGAAGACCCCGCCGAATTCGTCAAGGCGGCACTCTCTCCGGCACAGGTCCTTCGCGTCATCATTGACGAGGAGACACGGACCGCTAATGTGATCGTCGCACCCAATCAGCTCTCACTGGCGATCGGCAAGGAGGGCCAGAACGCTCGTCTTGCCGCGCAGTTGACCGGTTGGCGGATCGACATTAAATCATCCGAGATGGCGAGTGCCGCGGGACTCATTCCCGACACTGGCGCGATGGATGATCTCGAAGAGATCGACACGCAATGCATCGCCGAGGTCGCGGATGGGCATCGTTGCCGCAATCACGCACGCCCCGGATCGCAGTATTGCGGTATCCATGAGAAGAAGATCGCCGAGGCACAGGCACAAGCAGCAGCTGAGAACCAGGAATGAGGTGATACCTAGAATATGGCTGGAATCAAAGTACATGAACTTGCCAAAGAGTTCGGCATGTCGAGCAAAGAGCTCATGGGTCATCTCGCAACGCTGGGTATCCCTGCGAAAAGCCACGCGACTTCTCTTGTTGACGCGTATGTTGAGATAATCCGCGTCCAGCTCGCTCCCCAGATCGCTGAACGACAAGCTCAGATCCAGGCTGAGGAGCAAGCAGCGGCCGCCGAAGAGGAGGCACGCCGAGAAAAAGAGGACGCGAAGCGAAAGGCGGAAGCTGAGCAGCGCAAAGCAGCAGAAGAAGAAGAACGTGCGCGCCGTGAAGAAGAGCGTAAGAAGCGCGATGAGAAACGCGCTCGTCTCGAAGCTGAGGCGGCAGAACGCGTTGCCGAGGATGAAGTAGGCATAGAGGTTCCCTCCATTCCCTCCGATCAAGCCACAGAAGAGATCGCAGAAGAAGCGGTGGTCGAAGAGGTTGTGGAAGAGAAACCGAAGCGTCTCTCACTCGCAGATAATATCGAGGCGGAAAAAGCGCGTCTTGAGGCCGAAGCAGTTGAGAAAAAGGCCAAACGACAAGCTGAACGCGAAGCTGCGCGCGCAGCGAAAGCGAAGCGGGCCGAGGAAGAACGCTATCGTCAGATGGCTCAAGAAGCCGAGAAACTCGAAAAGGACAAGCCGGCGACCGAGACCGATCGCGACAAGACCAAGGACACGCAACGTCAAGAGCCGCCGAAGCAGAAGAAATCAAAGAAGTCTAAGCGAGGAAAGAAAGGTGCGATCACCGAAGAAGAGGAGCGCACGATAGCGGATGTCGAGCTGCCACGTGGTGGTGAGGTGCTTGAGGTACCGGAGGCGACCACCGTCGGTCAATTCGCCGAGATGTTGGGCGTAAGTACCAACGACATCATCAAGCGCCTGTTCTTGCTGGGAAGCGCCTTGACCGTCAACCAGCAGATGGATAATGAGACTATTGAGCTTATCGGTGTCGATCTCGACCGCGAGATCGTCGTCATCAAACTCGAGGACGAAATGGCGTTCACCTACGAGGACAAGGAAGAGGATCTCGTCGAAAGAAGCCCGGTGGTCACCGTCATGGGACATGTCGACCATGGAAAGACCTCGCTCCTTGACGCGATCCGTGAGACCGGTGTCGCTATGACCGAGGCGGGTGGCATCACTCAGCACATCGGTGCGAGCGTCGTCGAGAAGAACGGGCGTAAGATCACCTTCATCGATACTCCGGGACACGAGGCATTTACCGCAATGCGTGCCCGTGGCGCAAATATCACCGATATCGTTATCCTGGTCGTCGCGGCCGATGACGGCGTTATGCCACAGACCGTCGAGGCGATCAGCCATGCGAAAGCTGCTGAGGTCCCGATCGTCGTTGCGGTCAACAAGATCGACAAGGACGGTGCGCAGCCGGATACGGTCCGTCAAATGCTTACCGAATACGAGCTTGTTCCCGAAGAGTGGGGTGGCACCGACATCTTCGTCAATGTGTCAGCAAAGAAGCGTATCGGTATCGAGGATCTTCTCGAGATGCTCCTTTTGCAGGCTGATGTTCTCGAGCTGAAAGGTAACCCGCAAGCGGAAGCCTACGGTACCGTCATCGAGTCCCACCTGGACAAGGGACGTGGACCGGTGGCGACCGTTCTGGTCCGTCGTGGAATGCTTCGCAGCGGTGACACTCTTGTCGCCGGTACCGCTTTCGGTCGTGTGCGCGCTTTGGTCGATCCGCTCGGTCAAGCCGTTGACAGTGCTGGCCCGTCCGATCCTGTCGAGGTTCTTGGCCTGTCATCCGTACCGAGTGCCGGCGATGATTTCAAGGTATTCACCGATGAGCGTGCGGCGCGTCATCTTGCCGACGAACGCTCTATGAAAGCGCGGATCCGTGCTCGCGAAGCGACACGACGCTTCATCTCTTTGGACAACCTATTCGACCAGATAGAGGCAGGAGAGATCAAGGATCTCAACCTCATCGTCAAGGCAGACGTCATGGGATCGATCGAAGCGCTCAGAGATGCTCTCGACAAAATGGATCAGAGCGAAGTCCGCATCAATATCATCCATAGCGCTGTGGGAGGAATTACCGAGAACGACGTCCAGTTGGCGACCGCTTCGAATGCGGTCATCATCGGATTTAACGTTCGTCCCAATCCTGCGGCAAAAGCATTGGCAGACGTCGAGAATGTCGACATGAGAATGTATCGTGTGATCTATCAAGCGATCGAGGAGATCAACGCGGCGCGAGTCGGAATGCTCGCTCCGGAGTTCGTTGAGGAGGACACGGCACGTGTCGAGGTTCGTGAGCTCTTCAAGGTGCCGAAGATGGGCGTCATAGCCGGCAGTTATGTGACCGACGGAGAGATCCACCGCGATGATGAAGTACGTATCGTTCGCGACGGCACCGTCATCTATGAGGGAAAGATCGGTTCTCTTCGACGTTTCAAAGACGATGTCAAGAGTGTTCGTGCCGGATTTGAATGCGGAGTCGGGATCGAGGGATACCAAGACCTCAAGGAAGGCGACATCGTCGAAGGATTCCGCATTATCGAAGTTGCAAGAACAGAATAGAAAGGTGCACCATGACGAAGAATACCCACCAACACCATCCAAAAGCAGGTATCAGGAAGAGCGATGAGCAGCTCCGAGAAGTCCTGGCGCTTATATTGATCCAAGAGATAAACGACCCTCGCGTGGAATTTGTAACGATCACCGGTGTCGATCTGAACAGCGATCGAACGCTCGCTGATGTCTACGTCAGCGCTGAGAAGGATCGCTATGAGGAGGCTCTTGCCGGTCTACGAAGCGCAAAAGGACGTATCCGCTCTCTTGCCGCAAGGGCGTTGGATTGGAGAGAGGCACCGAAGCTTCGTTTCTTGATCGATCCTTCGATCGATGAGGGAGAGCGTATCGATCGGGCGATACTCTCAGAGCACACTCCCGAGTAGGTGTGTATGGATGCGGTCGAGTTCCTCCAGGGGCTAAAGAGTGACCAACGTGTCGTGGTGTGCGCGCATGTTCGCCCTGACGGGGATGCGGTCGGATCGACGCTCGCGTTAGTACGCACGTTGCATTTGAACGGTGTGGACGCATATCCTTTGCTTGCCGAGAATAAACCGGCGCCGCGATTCTACTCATGGCTTGTCGGATTCGATGAGTATCTCACTCCCGATCAGGTCGAGGAGTGGGACCGGATCGATGCGCTTATTGTGCTCGACACTCCGGTCGTCAAACGATTGGGCGCCGCGCAAAAGATCCTTGAACGCGCTGATCGGTCTTTGGTCATCGATCATCACCCCGAGCTCGAGGACTTCGGAGATATTCGTATCATCGATCAAAGCGCCGCAGCGACCGCGCAGATCGTTTGGGATCTCATCGTAGAAGCCGGGCTTCCTTTTGATAAGGAAGTAGCGACCGCAAGTTATTGCGGACTGGCAAGCGATACCGGTCGATTCATGTTCTCCAACACTTCCGCTGAAGTGTTTCGCAGCGCCGCGCAAATGCTTGATGCCGGCGTAGACATCAACGACGCCAATGTCCGTCTATTCAGCTCCAAGCCCGCCGAGTTGCTCACACTCGAGGCGCTCGTACTTGAACGCATGATGATACTGAACAACGGCAAAGTGACCTGTTCATGGCTCACCCAAGACGACTTCGACACCATCGGTGTTCGCAGAGATGAGGCCGAGAGTATCATCGATCTTATCCGATCCCTTGAGGGAAGTGAAGTCTCCCTTCTGGTGATCTTTGGCGATACCAGCACCAGAGTCTCACTTCGCTCGAAGACCGATGCCGATGTCGGTTCTATCGCTGAAAGCTTCGGCGGAGGTGGCCATCGCGCCGCTGCCGGGATCAACTGGCCCGAACAGAGTGCTGATCTCACCGCCATCCTCGATACCTTGACCCCATTACTCCCGGGTGCCTGATATGCATACGGTCGTCAACGCATTCTCTCAGATCCTTGAGGTGTGATATGCGCGCATCACGAGGAGCATCCGGACTCAATGGGATAGTATTGATCGACAAGCCTGCCGGTATCACCAGTCACGACGTCGTCGACGCGTTACGAAGGATGACCGGCGAGAAGCGGATCGGACACGCGGGCACGTTGGATCCTGCTGCGACCGGTCTGTTGATCATGATGATCGGCAAGGCGACAAAGCTCAGCGATCAACTCATGGCGTCGCATAAGACCTATCGCGCGACCATTACCTTTGGGAGCGCGACCGATACCGATGATGCTGACGGTGAGGTCATTTCCCTCTGCGAGGTGGACCGATCACTGTTCGATCAGACGCACGCAAGGGATATCGTCTCTTCTCTGGTCGGAACTCATAAACAGATACCACCCGACTTCAGCGCGATCAAAGTCAACGGGACGACGAGCTATAGAGCTGCGCGCAAAGGTGAGGCGCTCGAGCATAAGCCACGCTCTTTCACCATCAGTGAGGCGCGGTTGATCTCGATCGATCCTGATGCGAATTCATGGACGATCGAGGTCGAAGTATCTAAAGGGACATACATACGCGCACTCGCGCGTGATCTTGGCACCACACTTGGTTCTTGCGCTCACCTGAGCGCGCTTCGTAGACTCTCGATCGGAGATTTCTCGGTCGACGACGCCTATGATCTTGAATTCTTGAGAGCTCATGTAGAACGACCCTATGAGCTTGCGAGATACTTCACCCCCTTCAGCGGCACAGGACCTCGCAGAGAGGATGTGGACGTTGTCATCGGGGCTTTTGACGGGCTCCACCTCGGTCATCAGGCGCTCATAGAGCAATGTGTCGATCTTGCACATAACGAGGGCCGAGCAACGGTCATGGTCACGTTCGACCAGCTTCCCGAGGTCATGCTGCATCCACACCTTCGCTCGTACCAACTCTATCCTCTCGAGGA
>WRDL01000094.1 GCA_009784095.1 Coriobacteriia bacterium
GGCGGCGGAGTCGAAGGCTTTCTCGCATTCGTGACGGTCGCGACCGACCACATATTGTTTTCTGCATTCCATACCGGTTGCACATAGGAGATATCCCAATCCGCAGGAGGATCGCCCTCGAATTCCTCCCCGATGGTGTACTCGATCACCTCAACATTGCCCTGGGCATCGGGCTCCATCGTGTAGATGGGCACATCGCCCCAAGAATAGGTCCAACCGTTATCTGCATTTAGCTCGATCGGCGGACCGACCATTGCGTCACCGAGTGCAATATGCATGAAGAGTTGGATCCATACCGGTACGGGGGTCAGATCCTTCCAAATCTTCTCGACCACGATGTTGGTGATGGGGATCTCGAATCGCCCGTTATTACCCAGAAAACGTATCTGCAATGGATGGTCGATAGCTTCGATGATGGTCTCGATACTATTAACCACATAGTCAAGCGTCTCGGTAATATTATCGCTCTTGAGCTCTGTGAAGTTGAGTGCTTCGGAACGCGGGGTCCCCGTTGGTATATAGGGTGCTCCCGATCCGGTAATGACCCAGCTGGGATCGACCGGAGTGTAGCGCACCCCGATATATCCCGGCGCATTCAGATCGAAGTACTCCTGTTTTGCAAAGAACGGTCCGGTATCGGTCGATACGGCGAGTCGATATCCCCCGGAACCGTCGGCAACATATAGAGGAACCTGGTCTCCGGGACCGACGAAGTAGTAGTAGGGATTGAGCGGATTGATCTCGCAGAACGCGACTGTTATGTTCGAATCGAGATCCCATTGATTGGTAAAGAACGGTAGCAGTGCCGGAAAACCGACATCAGGAATCCTGAACTGTGCCTTGTAGTCGTCATCGACCGTGTACAGGGAAAGTGAGTCGACCGGACCGACGGCGAAGACCGCTCGGATCGGGCCGCTGTCCTTGATCTGAGGGATCGTCTCATAATCTGGTCCCTCGATCGGCTCAACGGTGCGCATGGGCAACATACCGGCAGGCACATAGAAGCGCACGATCTGCTGTCCGGCGACTAGCTGGCGAAGCATGAACATTCCCTCATCATGATCGGTGAAGCTGCCATCTTGCAGAGCGGTCAGGACAACGAAGGGCACCAAAGTCAATGAGGAGTATTGATCGGTCACGTTGCTCTCGACCATACCCTCGACCGGATAGAGATCCATGGTGCACATCGCACCGGCAGGAACCGGCGCTGGGGTGCCGTCCAGTTCGAAATACGGCCCGACGAAGTTCTTGTCGTTGTCGGCATACCATTTGATCTGGTTGCTCCAGTCACTCGGCCCGTTGTAGTAGAGACTTCCTCCGACCAGAGAGGTTTCAAGCACGGTCTCGGCATCAGCAAGCGGTACCTCCATTTGTGCTGCGAGCGTGGCAACGAAGCTTGTCCAGTCGGCACTTGCCATGCCATTGGTCGCGAACTCCTGAGCAAAACTCTCGCCGGTGAATTTCTGGTCGTTATACCACAAACTGTCGTAGGACTTGAATTCCATGTATCTGCCCAGCACATCGGAAAACGTCAGATAACCGGAGAAGTTGGGATCGTTGACACCGACCTGGGTGATGAAGTCACCCGGCTCGATGATCTGCGAGGTGATGGTCTGCAGCGCCTCTTTGAGGGAATTGGCATCTTCCGCCTGGAAATATCCATCGGTATAGGCGTAACTGGTGACATAGTCATCGACATTGGTCAGTGTGATCAAATGATAGTTGGAGTCGAGAGCGGTATTGGCAACAGTCGGATACGGGAAGTAGTTGATGATCGGGAAGGTCGCGCTGCCATTGGTAATGAAATCATTGAGAACCGATTCCATATTGTAGGTGGTTCCCGCGTATGTCTTCTCGTTGAGATACGCATATTGTTGCGGATCGAGCACCGAGTTGGTGTGGACGTTGATCATATACATCCCGATGGTATAGAACAGTGCCGCACCGATGGGATTGATCGTGCCGTAGTACCATTCGCTGACCTGCTTTTTCCAGTACGACGCGGTGATGACGGTCAGTATATCGATCCCCATGTCAGGGGTGATTGCGTCTCCCACATCCTGATCAGGTTGATCAGTGCCCGGATTGATATAGTTCTCCCAACCAAACGTCGGCTCACCATCAGTGAGCAAGAACATGACCGGCTGACGGATCACGGTCACGCCGCTGGCAGGATCGGTATAGGTCTTATCATTGTTGTCCATCAAGATCTTTGCTCCGGCAGCAATTCCACGCTGTGTTGGGGTACCACCGTTGACATGAATCGAAGTTGAAGGTACCACGGCACCTGATGCAGCAACGATATTCTCATTCACATCGAAATAGGTCTCGCCTAATTGCACAGACACGGAGAAGAACGACTCGCCTGATGGAACTGAATAGCGATCTAATCCAAGAACTGGATAGGAGTGGGGACGGCGTCCTGATTCCCCGCCATACGCCACGACCGCGACGCGGTTCTCGGAGTTGGCTTCCATCAGTATCGTGAATGCCTCATTGAGCGCTTCTGCCAACGCATCGATACGTCGCTCACCTGTCGCACCTTCCGTATCACCCTCAAACCCATAGGTCATCGATCCGGAGACATCGACGATAAACACCGCATCGATCGGCTCGAAGATCGCGTTGATCGCATAGGCTTCAGAAAGCGCTGAGAGCGTGACCATGAACTCGTCTGGTTCCGGCACTATCGTCTCATTGAGCGATCCGTCGGAGTCATAGATGGGCGCACCATCAGCGTTGACGCTTTTATCGACCCAGAGACGTCCGTTCTCCATCGTCGTGGTGTCGAACACCACCGATGAATTGGAGGTATCGGGATCAGAGAGCTTGTTATACGCTTGCGCCCAGGGCACTGACGCCCCTTGTGCGAGTGCGACCCCGGTACCGATCGGCAGTACCGAGAAGACCATGGCACAACACATGATCAGGGCGACCATCTTCAATCTCTTCAGTTTCATACGCAATCTTCTCCTTCCGAAGACTTAACAACTAACAAATCTGCAAGGTATTAAAAAGACGATCAGATGACCTGACATCAATAAGTTGTGCCAAAAAACAAACTCCCATGTATTTGTTCAATGGGTTCAATTCGCTCATTATGCCCGTATCATAACATATAAAATGTGCCATCAGACTGAGTACGTTCTAACTGTTTATTAGCTGAAAAAGTGGTGCAAGGCATTGCGCATTTCGGGCTATTTAAGAACCTCTGCGAGGATATCTGCGCTCTCATTCGGGTTCTCTTTGCGACCTATATCAGAGACATCAAGAGGTTGCTCTGTGACGGTCTTGCGACATCGAAAAGGCGCACACTATCAGATAGCGTGCGCCCCCATACTTTTATTAAACGTTATTACGAGTATCAGCCTTGATGCTCCTGCTGATACGACTATTCTCTAAGCGTCGATGTTCGCGTCCGCTGCTTCGACCGCAGCCGCATCCTCTGCTTGTACCTCATCCTCTTGCTCGGCTTCTGCCGCATCGATTCCTGCTACCGTGGCATCGTCGATCACGTCGCTACCTCCTTCAACTACTCCAGCACTGTCCTGCGCGGCTTCGGCCGCTGCCTCATCGCCCACTTCGACCGCGGCTTCTACCTCAGCCTCGGCGCGTGCGCTCTCACTCAGATGGGCGAACTCGCTCGCCTTCGCTGCCTTCGCAGCTGCCTTCTCCTCGCGCTGTGCGCGTTTGACGATCTCAAGTTCCTCGGCGGCTTTGCGGCGCGCCTCTTTGGCAGCCGCGTCCTTTTTAAGCGTAGCGCTCGCCGCGGCACCGAACTTATCGGAGAAGCGCTGGACGCGTCCACCGGTATCGATCAGTTTCTGGGTGCCGGTATAGAAGGGATGACACTTGTCACACAGCTCGATATGGAGCTTGCCACCCTTGGTCGACATCGACTCGAATGTATTCCCACACGAGCACTCGTACACCGTGACCTCGTAACCGGGATGTAGTTCTTCCTTCATTTCAAAAACTCCTTACTCGCCTGATTTCTGGCCAGGCAAAATTTCAGCCTTGCTATTGTACTACATTTTGCCCAGGTCGCCACCATTCTGGGCGAGCTTCTTGGCCATCTTGCGTATCAGGATCTTGTTATCCTCGGTCTGCTTGAAACCGACAAGCAGCTGCTGCATCGCACGATCGGGATCGAGTGGATGCAAGATATCGCGCACCCCATAGATGAAGTGCTCCCAACCGGGCTCCAGCAAAAGATCCTCGCGCCGCGTGCCCGAGATGATGATATCGATCGCTGGGAATATCCGCCTGTCTGCAAGGGATCGATCAAGACGCAGCTCCATGTTGCCGGTACCTTTGAACTCTTCGAAGATGACCTCATCCATCTTCGAGCCGGTCTCGACCAGTGCGGTCGCCAGAATGGTCAGCGAGCCGCCGTGTTCTATGTTGCGTGCCGCTCCGAAGAATCGCTTGGGTGGATACAAAGCGGTCGAGTCGACGCCACCCGACAGGATGCGTCCTGACGCGGGAGATGCGAGGTTGTACGCACGAGCAAGACGCGTGATCGAATCGAGCAGGATCACGACATCTTGGCCCATCTCGACCAGGCGTTTTGCGCGCTCGATGACGAGTTCTGCTGCCGCGATATGATTCTCTGAGGGCATATCGAACGTCGAGCTGATGACCTCTCCGCGGATCGAGCGCTCCATATCGGTCACTTCTTCAGGACGCTCATCGACCAACAGGCACATCAGATGCACTTCGGGGTTGTTGGCTGCGATCGAAGCGGCGATGTCTTTGAGGATGATCGTCTTACCGGCTTTTGGCGGTGAAACGATCAGACCACGTTGACCTTTGCCGATCGGGGCTACCAGATCGATGGTGCGTGCGGTGATATGCTCGGCACCATGTTCCATGACCAGGCGACCCTCGCCATGCCCCTCCTCTGACCAATCTGCTTCAGGAAAGATCGGGGTCAGGCTTGAGAACTTGGGACGCTCTTTGGCAAGGACAGGATCCATGCCGTTGACGGTGTCGATGCTTTGGAGTGCACCGAACTTCTCGTTATTACGTGCGCTGCGCATCTTGCCGGAAACCGCGTCTCCGCGACGCAGCCCGTTCTTGCGGATCATCGAGGTGGCGACATAGACATCGTCGGAGCCGGAAAGATACCCGGTCGTACGCAGAAAACCATATCCCTCTTTCATGATGTCGAGTATTCCGTTGACCTCGACGAGCTCGACGCTCTGCTCGGGCTCACCCTCTTTGGCTAGGATCGGAGCCGCAGCTTCTTGAGCGACCATGATCGCGTCGATCAACTCGCCTTTCTTCAGCCCCTTGGTCTCGACCTTGAAGCCATCGGCGACCTCACGGATATCTGCGACCTTCTGCTTCTCGAGATCGTCGCGCTTGATCAGCGGCTTTACCTCTTCACGGACCATCTGTGGACGCGGAACACTTCTGCGGGGACGTTTACGGGGGCTCATGCGTTGACCACCTTTTCCCAGTCTTTTGCAAATGATTCCAGACCACGATCGGTCA
>WRDL01000095.1 GCA_009784095.1 Coriobacteriia bacterium
AGGGCACGACGGAGGAAGGAGCTCCAACAGACCGCAGTGATGACACTGAAGTTTACCGTGCGATCGGTGAAGGGTCAGCGAGGTCGCGCACGATGAGCACATCGGCACGTAACCACACTCACGACAAAGGACGAAGTTGGCATATCCTCTGCGGTTGAGTAGAACAATGGCCTTCTGGTCGTTATCTCTCACATCCTGTAGGGAGCGCTGGAGAGCGCGCGAGAATATCGAGCGATTGCCCGCGTCGAACTCCTCGGTCATGTCGACCACTTCGACCGGAGGCAATTCTTTTGCATTGACGCGCTCAGGTAGCTCGACGCTCGTGACTCTTCCCTCCTTAACCTGTTCGAGTGTCTCGAACGAAGGAGTGGCACTTCCCAGTATCAGTTTCGCACCGGTCTGTCGAGCTATCTCGTGTGCGACTTTACGCGCATGATAGCGCGGGTCGCTCTCCTGCTTATATGAGCCGTCATGTTCCTCATCGATGACGATCATACCCAGATCGATTACCGGCGCGAACAGGGCAGAGCGCGGACCGACCACTACTTTAGTCACTCCTTGACGCAATTGTTCAAGTTGATGGGCTCGTTGCGCCTCGGTCAGGCGTGAGTGCAACACCGAGATGATCTCTCCGAACCGTGCACGGAACCGTCCGACTGTCTGGGGGGTCAGCGAGATCTCGGGCACCAGCACGATCGCACCTTTACCTTGTTCGATCGTATCCTCGATCGCGCGCAGGTAGACCTCGGTTTTACCACTGCCCGTGATGCCGTCAAGAAGGATCGTCTCTCCTTCGACCTGCCTTTCGATCGCATCGAGCGCCTCTTGCTGTCCGGCGGTCAGGTGCTCATGACGAATAGCTTCGGTAGCAGGGAGTTCATCATCGTGTCTGGGACGGCGCTTCACCGCCTTGCGCCAGTTCCTGCCCAACGGTGGGGTGAAGAGGTTGAGACAATTCGCCAACGGGCTTGCATAGTAATCGCTCATCCACTGCGCGACATCGACCGCGACTTCGTTGAAGTGCGGCCCACTGATGATCTGGATGAGTGGTTTGATATCGACTTGGGGATCTACCGCATCAGCGGTCGACTCTTCCCCATCGAAAGTGGCGACGACAAAACCGGGGACGGTCCGATTCCCGAACGGTACCTCGACCAGATGCCCGATCTGAAGTTCTTCGAACCCCTCTTCGTCAGGTATCAGATAGCGGAATGGGCGATCGATCTTTCGCGCCGCGACGCTAACTATGACGTCGGCATATTTCATAGGTCCACTATACTGCAATGCGGGGTCCGCGATCAGTCGAGCGCTGCCACCGCTGCTTTGAGCTCATCTATCTTATCGGTACGCTCCCACGTGAACTCTTCTCCTTCACGCCCGAAGTGCCCATATGCGCTCGTCTTCGCATAGATCGGTCTACGTAGGTCGAGATCGCGATGGATCGCACCCGGTCTCAGATCGAACACCTCATCGACCGCGTGCTCGATCTTCTCGATCGGCACATGCTCGGTTCCGAAGGTGTCGATCATGACCGAGAAAGGCTTGGCGACCCCGATCGCATAAGCGATCTGCACCTCGCAACGATCAGCGAGTCCGGCTGCAACGATGTTCTTTGCGACCCAGCGTGCTGCGTAGGCTGCAGAGCGGTCGACCTTGGTGCAATCCTTGCCGCTGAACGAACCGCCGCCGTGACGACCCATACCGCCATAGGTATCGACGATGATCTTTCGCCCGGTGACCCCGGTATCTCCCTTTGGTCCACCCACCACGAATTTTCCCGTCGGATTGACATATATGTTCTCCTCTGAAGGGATCTCGATGCCCTCTTTTTCAAAGACCGGTCTGATGATGTGCTCGATGAAGTCTGGTTTCATCTCGTTCTCGATATCGACCTTGTCTGCGTGTTGGCTCGAGATCAGGACCTTCTCCACCCCGACCGCTTTGCCGTCCTCATAGCGTACCGACACCTGAGTTTTGCCGTCAGGGCGCAGATAGTCCAGGGTGCCGTTCTTACGTACCTCTGTCAGGCGCTCGGCAAGTCGATGCGCCAGATAAATCGGCATCGGGAGCAGCGAGGAGGTCTCGTTACAGGCATAACCGAACATCATACCTTGGTCGCCCGCGCCGATCGTCTCGATCGGGTCGACGTCGATCCCTCGCTGTGCTTCGAAGCTCTGATCAACACCACGCGCGATGTCGGGGCTCTGCGAATGGATCGTACTCATGACCCCGCAGGTATTGCTGTCGAAACCGAACTCGGCATTGTTATACCCGATCCGATCGATCGTCTCGCGCGCGACCTTATCGACATCGATATAGGCATTCGTGCGGATCTCGCCGCCGACGACCACCAGACCGGTGGTGATGAATGTCTCACACGCACAACGGGCATCGGCCACACTACCCTTTCCTTCGGCTTCAAGTTCGGCTTCTCGCGTAAGGATCGCGTCGAGTATCTCATCGCTGATCGCGTCACATATCTTGTCGGGATGTCCCTCGGTCACTGACTCGGAGGTAAAGAGAAAACTGTCTTTCATAGTGCCGTTCCTTTCATCGATCGAGCGTGCGTTGGGCTATTGCTCGATACTCAACCAAAATACCCGTTGGTCGGGCATTTGAGGGAACGCATACTATCCACATCTGCCAGACCTCTGTCTGCCGAGAATTGGCACCGTGCGTCTCTCTTTGCCGGTTGCCGGGGCGTCATAGGGCTCGGTCCCTCGACCCTTAGCGACCGATAGTGCGGCCGCCTCTTGATGATGGTACAACGATAGCACAAATATACACTCGGGTATGAGGTTCGACAGATACTACAAGATGTTCGAGATCAAGTGCCCGAGAAAGATACCGGCGAGCAGCGTGATCGTGATGACACGGTCCTTGCGCAGTAAAATGGTCTGAGGCACGATCTCACCGAAGACCACATAGAGCATTGCGCCAGCCGCTATAGCGAGTGCCAAGCCGACCATGAAGTCCGAGATCCCACCGACCAAGATGCCGATGAGCGCTCCGACGACCATCGTCGCTCCGACGACCACGGTGATCAAGACCGTTTTAAGACGAGAGAGACCTCCCGCGATGAGGGGACTGGCCAGCGCCATTCCCTCGGGAATGCTGTGAAGCGCGATCATGATCGAGAGCATGACACCGAGTTCATATCTCGCGGCGCCCCCCGCTCCGATCGCGAGCCCCTCGGGGATCTTATGAAGCGTCATCGCGATGAGCATGATGATGCCCGCGCGCATGAGGCTCTCGGAATCGATCGCTTCGATAAGCTGGGTCTCATGAAAGAGTTCGTCGGGAGTGCGGTGAAGCTCGACATCCGCTTTGTCGGCGCGTCCTGACGAAATGACATCGACGATATAGCCCAAAACGATGAAAAGTACGATTCCGAGCGCGAGCCCCAAGAAGACGACGGTGACACTGGCGAACTCACTTGCTTCAGGGACCAGACCTTCGAAAACGATACTGGTCATCACACCGGCTGCAAGCGCGAGAAAGATGCTCCCTGTTTTTGCGGAACTACTCCCGAAGAGCGCAACGATAAGGCCGCCCAGTCCCATTCCGAGCGCGCCTGCCAATAAGCTGTACAGAACCATACTCATAGACTGTAGTGTAGCAGATTCCCAGCGCTTCCTATCGCCGTCTCGCCTGAACGCGGCACCGATTCGGATGACTGCGTTATACTTTAGAACGCACACCGGATTACCTCAGTATTCAGAGAACAAAGGAGTCGATATGTCCCAGGTCCGAGTACGTTTTGCCCCCTCTCCCACCGGTGAATTGCATCTCGGTGGAGCGCGCACCGCAATTTATAATTGGGCCTTCGCGCGCAACAATGACGGGGTCTTCATGTTGCGTATCGAGGACACCGATCCCGAACGCTCCACCCCGGAGAATACCGCTCAGATCCTGCGCTCCATGCGATGGCTCGGTCTCGATTGGGATGAGGGACCTGAGATCGGCGGAGCATTCGGACCCTACTTCCAGACTGAACGTTTCGACAACTACGTAGCAGCGCTTGAGAAGCTCAAGGATAATGGCTCGGTCTACCCCTGCTTCTGTACACCCGATGAGCTGACCGCTAAACGTGAAGCTGCGCGAAAGACCGGAGGCTACAGTGGGTATGATCGTACCTGCCGTACGCTGAGTCTAGAGGACGCACGGAGGCGCATCGATGCAGGTGAACCTCATGTGTGGCGTCTTGCGATACCGCTCGACCAAGAGGATATCACGATCAATGATCTGGTCCACGGTGAGACGGTTTTTCCGCTCACAGCGCTCGATGATTACATCGTGGCTCGTACCGACGGCACACCGACCTATAATTTCGCGGCCTCGGTCGATGATACCGATATGCAGATCACTCACGTCATTCGCGGCGATGATCATATGAGCAATACCCCTAAGCAGGCGCTCACAATCCAAGCTTTGGGCGCGCCGCTGCCTCAGTACGCGCACCTTCCGATGATCTGGGGTCCAGACGGTAAGAAACTCTCCAAACGTCACGGGGCGACCAGCGTCGAAGCGTATCGAGACGAGGGTATCGTCCCCGAAGCACTGCTGAACTACTTAGCATTGCTGGGCTGGTCGCTCGACGGTGAGACGACGGTGATCGACGCCGACACGCTTACTGAGAACTTCTCGATGGATCGCATCAGCAAGAATCCCGCCATCTTCGATACCGCCAAGCTCGAGTGGCTCAACGGAGTGTACCTACGTGATATGGAGCCCGCCGAGTTCGCGCCCTATATGGTCGAAGCGCTTGCCAAGGAAGGTCTTTCCGATGTGGGCGATTACGAGCAACGCACCGAGTGGTTCCATGAGTTAGCGCCCCTGGTGAACGAACGTATCAAACTCACCACCGAGATCGTTCCTATGATCGGCTTTCTCTTCGTCGATGAGGTGCAGATCGACGAGTCGGCGCGCGCGAAAGTACTCGATAAGGAGGGTGCACGTGAGGCGGTAGCTGCTGCACGTGAAGCACTCGCTGATATCGAGTGGGATCTGCCCAGTATCGAATCAGCGCTCCAGGCACTTCCTGCTCAACTGGATGCGAAACCACGCCTGGTATTTCAGCCACTGCGCGTGGCGTTGACCGGAACGACGATCTCGCCACCGCTTTTCGAGTCGATGCTGCTGCTTGGAAAAGAAAAAACTCTCAAGCGCCTAGACGCAACTCTGTAGTTTTTGGTACCATTATTAGTCACGTGAATGTGGCCCGTTCGTCTAGCGGTTTAGGACACCGCCCTCTCAAGGCGGAGGTCACGGGTTCGAATCCCGTACGGGCTACCACC
>WRDL01000096.1 GCA_009784095.1 Coriobacteriia bacterium
CCGCACTATCGACAGCGATCGACGAGTACCTCGCGCATCTGTCCGTCGAGAAAGGTGTCTCGCCCAACACACTCGCGGCATACCGACACGATCTATCCCAATACAGCGCGTTCCTTTCCGCGCGCGCGCTCGAACAGGGAGACGATATCTCGCGAAATGATGTGCTCTCATTCGTAACATCGTTACGAAAAGAAGGTCTTTCATCGAGTAGCATCGAGCGCAAGCTCAGTGCGGTCAAGACCTTCCATGCGTTCGCGTACAAAGAGGAGATCATCGGGCACAACCCCGCGACCAAACTACCACGGATGAAGAAGGCACAACGTCTACCCGAAGTGATGAGCATCACGCAGATCGAATCACTGATCGCGACACTCGACGCCGATGACACGCCGCTCGGTTTGCGCGATCGCGCGATCTTCGAAGTGCTCTACGGCTGTGGTGTGCGTGTCTCGGAGCTGTGTATGCTCGATATCATCGACGTCGATTTCGACGCGGCGACGCTGAAGGTGACCGGAAAAGGCTCCAAGCAGCGGATCGTGCCGATGGGCGGTCAAGCCGCCGATGCGCTCCAGAGGTATCTGGCAAACGCGCGTGATCGGCTCCATAGCTCCCGCTCTTTACCCGCTTCGACTTCGGCACTCTTTCTCACGATACGCGGCAAGCGCATGTATCGTGAAGCGGTCTATCGCATGATACGCCAGATCAGCGAGCGAGCCGGGCTTTCCGGAATCCATCCGCATACGCTGCGTCACAGTTATGCGACCCATATGCTTGAAGGGGGAGCCGACCTGCGCAGCCTCCAAGAGATGCTCGGGCATGCCGATCTGTCGACGACCCAGATCTATACGCATGTCGATCAAAGCCATATTCGCGAGGAGTATCTCGAGAACCACCCGCGTGCGTCCCGTCGCGCTTCAGACTGAGAGCAGCGGGACAGTGGTGGGACCCCATTGTCCCTGTCATCCCAAAAAGAAGCGCCCCTTGAGGCGCTTCTCGTTAATTGCATAGGATCGTGTGCGATCAGTTGCCGCTTCCACCGCCTCCGCCGGTGTTCGGCGGTGGCGTAGGGGGAGGATCCGGTTGAGGATCCGGCTCCGGTTGTGGCTCGACGATGACCTCAGGAGGCTTATTCTGCTCCTCTTTCTTAGCGGCATCCGCAGCTGCCTTCTTAGCGGCATCCTCGGCTGCCTTTTTGGCTTCCTCCTCGGCTTTCAACCTGGCATCGTCCTCAGCCTTCTTCGCATCGGCGGCTATCCCTTCCTTGGATTTGATCGCCGCGAACTTCGAGTTGTCATAAGGAGGAGCATCGAAGTAGGGGAATTCCTGATACTCGAAAGCGGCCAGAGCCGGAAGCATGAACGCCCGAAATATCGGCGCACAGACCACACCGCCGTAGGCGACGCCACCCTGATAAACGATCGTGCGATTGTTATCATCGGGGTATCCGACCCAGATCGCGGTCGCGAGTTCCATCGTATAACCGACGAAGTAAACGTTTCCATAGTTCTCACTCGTACCGGTCTTTCCTGCGACCGGGCGACCGTCAAGGTTGGCCGCAGCCGCGGTACCGTTGAGGATGTCTCCCATCAACACCTGCGTACAGGCATAGGCGACCTTTGGATCGATCGTCTGTTGCGGATTGGGTATATGCTCCCAGATATCGACACCACGACGGTTCTTGACCACCGTGATGAAGGTCGGCTCGTTATAGATACCGCTGTTGGCGATCGTCGCGTATGCCGAGGCCATCTCGAGTACGGTCACGCCTTGCGCGCCCAGCGTCAACGAGTTGTACGGTTCCAGCTCGGTCTTGATTCCGGCAGCATGTGCCATCTCGACCACCTTGTCAGCACCGAGTTTGTCGATCAGTAGCGCGAACGCGGTGTTATACGACCATGCAGTCGCGCTTCGAAGCGACATGACTCCCGCACTTCCGCCCTCGGCGTTCTCGACACGCCACGGATCCCCGTTGTTATCGAGTGTAATCGGGCTGCGGCAGTCGACCGGAGTCTCTGGTGACATGCCCTCGTTGAGCGCGGTCAGCAATGTGAACGTCTTCATCGACGAGCCCGGATGGCGATATGCCTGGGTCGCGAGATTGAACTTGTCATTGTCGTAGTCGGTACCTCCGACCAGCGCCCGGACATATCCGGTCGGTGGTTCGATGGCGACCAGCGCGCCCTGGAGTCCGTCACCGGGAAGCGCGTTCCACACCGCTTGCTCGGCATAGCCTTGCTGCTCATAGTTAAGTGTCGTGATGACGGTCATACCACCGCCGAACACCGCCGAGAAGTCGAACAGCTCGTCGAGTTGGCGCTTGACCATATCGACGAAATAATCAGCCGCATAGATACCATCAGAGGGCATCGGTAGCGATTCGAAGGTGTATTCGTATTTGATCGCGGCATCGTGCTCTTCCTTGGTGATCAATTCGTTGGTGAGCATCCGCTCGAGCACCAAGTCACGGCGCGCGATCAGATCATCCAAAGCATCGGGGTTTTCCAGCGGATTGAGATATGCCGGCTGGTTGGGAAGAGCGGCGAGTAGCGCCGCCTCGGCGATATTGAGCTCAGAGCATTTCTTAGCGAAGATATTCTTGGAAGCCGCTTCGATACCGTAGGCCCCGTTGCCGAAATAGACCGAATTGAGATACATCGAGAGGATCTCTTCTTTGGTGTAGCGCTTCTCCAACTCGAGTGCAAGGAACATCTCACGGATCTTGCGCTTATAGGTCTGATCTTGTGCTTCATCGATCAATACGGTCTGACGGATATATTGCTGGGAGATCGACGAGCCGCCGCCGTAACCGGTCACTGCGGCACGTACGACCGATTGCGGGTCGACACCTTGGTGCTCATAGTAGCGCTCATCCTCTACCGCCACGATCCCTTTGAGGATCCACGGAGACATCTCCTCGATGGGGACGATCTCGCGATTCTGAAGGTAGAGCTTTGCGAGTAGCACGCCATCGGCGCTGAAGATACTCGTCGGCTCCATCACATCGAACGCGCCCTCGGCAGTGTAGTCAGGTAGATCTTGGAGCCACCCGTTCACGACAGTCATACCGATCGCGAGTGCGACTCCGAGGATCATCAGGAAGAACATGCTGATCCCGAACAGTGTCACGGCGATCTTCGCGCCGGTCTGTTTCGATGCTTTGCGTCTATTACGTGCCAGTAAGCTCATATAACCTCTCCCAAGTCCGTACAGGCGTATTGGTACATACGTGTCACTATTCTATAATGGATGGAGTATGAATAGATAGAGCCAGTAGCCAATTCGTATAGTTTATCCACGAGAAGAGGAATAGAGAGTGAAGAGGTTGAGCGTAGCGCTGATGAGTAGGATCGTCATTTCGAGAAAACAGCAGGTCAAGGCATAAGAATAGGGGAGTGGACGTAGTGAGTATCCCGGAAATACTCGCCCCGGCGGGAAACAAGGAGGCGTTTTTAGCCGCACTCGGCGCAGGCGCTGATGCGATCTACGCGGGGCTTGGATCCTTCAACGCACGACGCGGAGCACCCAATTTCACGCTCAAGTCGCTTAAACAGTGTACGAAGCGCGCACATATTCTCGGAGCACGCGTCTACGTGACGGTCAATATCGTGATCTTGCCCCATGAGATGGAAGAGGCGCTCGCGCTTGTCGCCGATGCATGGAATGCCGGGGTCGACGCGATCATCGTCCAAGATGTTGGCCTGATCGAGCAGATCGGCGCGCGTATGCCCGAGGTGCGGGTACATGCCTCAACTCAGATAAACGCGCATGATTCAGCGACGGTCCGCGCATTGGCCGACTTGGGGGTCAAGCGCGTCACTTTGGCACGGGAGCTCTCACTGACCGAGATCGCGACCTTGGTGGCGGTCGGTCATGAGGCGGGCGTCGAGGTCGAGGTCTTCGCCCACGGTGCGCTGTGTATGTCGTATTCGGGGCAATGTCTGTTCTCCTCGTTGGTCGGACGTCGCAGCGCGAATCGAGGTCAGTGCGCCCAGCCGTGCCGTCTCACCTACGAGTTGATCGATAATCGAGGTGAAGTGCTTGCCGATGTAGGAGCACACCTTCTCTCGCCCAAGGACTTGTGCAGTGTCGAGCTTATCGACGAGCTGATCGCGACCGGGGTCGACTCGCTCAAGATAGAGGGACGCATGAAGTCGCCGGGCTACGTGGCGACGGTCGTTGCGAACTATAAGCAGGCATTGGTGGACGCGGAGCAAGGGAATGTGTTTTCCTTGCCTGAATCGGCTTCGTTCGGTCGAGCTAGCTCGCAAAGCGAGCGGATCTCTCCCGAACCTGGCGAGCCTGTAGTCTCGCCAGAGCCGCTTTCGGTGGCGGAGAAACAATTCCCTTACTCCGCGTCTGGTCCGACTGAGGAGGAGATCGCGAGCGTGCCACCACTTACGAGCACCTACAATCGCGGCTTTTCTGAAGCCTATCTTACCGGTGAGCGCACCAATGAGATGATGAGCTACGAACGCGGAGCAGGCAAGGAGCGTGCCGGAGAGATCGCGCAGTTCGCCCGTGAGAGCGTCGATCGCGCCCAAACGCTCGATATCTTGGGCATCGAGGTATTCAAGCGCATCGAGTTCGAGCCGGCGCCCTTGCGGAAGCGTAAGGTCAAGTTCGGCCAACAGAGCATGGACGTCGTTGCGGTCACCGCGACCGTCGGTGCCGCGCGCTCCGCGCTCAACGCCGAGGCCAACGAAGCGCATCTGGACGCGCGCGAGTTGATCGACGAGGATCCGATACGAGGGGTCGTCCCGATCTTGCCGCGTGTCTGTCATGACGATGAATTCGAGGAGTTGCTCGGCGTGGCGTATCGTTTCGGCGGTGCGGTGTGCTCGACACTCGGTCAGTTGCGCGTCTGCCAAGAGCGCGACATTCCCGCCCAGGCACACTGGTCGCTCAATGTCACCAACCCCTACACTTGCGAGGTGCTCAAAGCTTTGGGGGCGACCCGCATCTGGCTTTCGCCCGAGCTGTCCGAGTTGCAGATCGCTGCGATCGCGCGGCGTACCGAAGTCCCGCTTGGCATCGGTATCACCGGCATGACCGAGATCATGGTCACCGAGCATTGTGTCCTCATGTCGCAGGGTCCGTGCGCGCAAAACTGTGAGGGTTGTGCACGAAGGCGCACGCCGACCGCGCTCCGTGATCGAAAAGGCTATAGCTTTCCGGTGCGCACCGATCTGACCGGCAGATCGCACATCTATAACGCGGTCCCGCTCGATCTGACTGGAGCGCTGGGCGAGATACTCGCCAGTGGGGTGAGC
>WRDL01000097.1 GCA_009784095.1 Coriobacteriia bacterium
ATGAATTCTCACTGTACGCGACACCGCGCCGTATTGCGTTCATACTGACCAATATCCCAGTGGTGACCGACGATATGATCCATGAATACAAAGGTCCTGCGTTATCAGCAGCCTACACGGAGGGTGATCCTTCGAAAGAACCCACGAAAGCGCTTGAGGGGTTCGCGCGAAGTAAAGGTATCGATGTCGCCGATATCGAGATCCGAACCGTCGAAGGTGTCGACTATGTGTTCGCGACCACGACAGAGAAAGGCCGCTTGACAAGCGAGATCCTCCCCAAACTATTGAGCGAGGTACTTGAATCGATACAATGGCCGAAAACCCAACGATGGGGAAGTGGTGACGTTAGATTCGTGCGACCGATCCGATGGCTTGTTGCTCTGTTCGGCAACAAGGTGATTCCCGTCCAATTCGGCGACATCGTGTCCGATCGTTACACGAGCGGGCATCGCTTCATCGCGCCACAAAAAGTGGAGCTTGCGACACCGAAAGAATATGCTCATGTTCTCAAGGGGAACAAAGTCAACGTCAGCCCTCAAAAACGTCGCGCCGATATCGAGAAGGGCGCTCGAGAGGTCTCAAAAGACTACGGCGAGGTGCTTCTCAATAACGAGGTACTCGATGAGGTGGTCAACCTTGCTGAGTTTCCTCAGATCGCACTCGGTACATTCGACGAGGAATTCTTGAGAGGCCCGCGCGAGATACTCGAGTACGCGATGGGCAAACATCAGCGATATTTTGCAGTGCAGCGCAAGGACGGATCGCTCGACCATCATTTTGTGGTCGTCAGTGACGGGGATCCCGATTTCAAAGATCAGATAGTAGAAGGACACGAGCGTGTCATTCGCGCGCGATTGGCCGATGTGGTGTTCTTTTACGACGAGGATCTTAAGATACCGCTCGATGATTGGCTTACCAAGCTCGAGAAGGCAGTTTTTCAAGAGAAGTTAGGTTCGGTCCGCGACAAAGTGCAACGCATCGAGTCCCTTATCGACCTACTGGCGCAATATACCGAGATCAGTGATGAGGAACGCACTCAAGCTATGCGAGCAGCCCGTCTTGCAAAAGCCGATCTTGCAACAAGCGCTGTCATAGAGTTCACCGACCTTCAAGGGATCATGGGAAGTCGCTACGCGCTCGCACAAGGTGAGAATGGTGAGGTCGCCCGTGCGATCAGGGAGCACTACCGGCCGCGCTTTAGCGGGGATGATCTTCCTACAACATTATCCGGCAAACTCATCAGCATTGCCGATAAGATGGATACCATTGCGGGTATCTTCGCGATCGGTAACGCGCCAACAGGAACGAGCGACCCCTATGCGCTGCGCCGCAGTGCGATCGGAATCCTTCAAATATTGCTCGATACCCCATTCATCGATCTTGACAGTCTTATAAGCGCTGCACTTGACCAGTACGTAGGAGTCATAGATTTTGACTACGAAACGACCTACGAGCAGATCCGTGCATTTTTCATGTCGCGCCTGGAAGTGATTTTGAAGGGTGAGGGCACGAGCAGCGAGGTCGTCAGTGCAGTACTGGCTCGGGTGGCGAGCGAGCCCTACGACGCGGTGCTGCGCAGTAAGGCGCTCGAGGAATTTATCGCTCAAGACAACATAATTAATCTCTCGACCGCTTTGAAACGGGCAAAGAACCTTGCGCAACCACAGGTCGGTATGCATGTCGACACTGCACTGCTTAGCGGACCTGAAAAGGAACTCAACGACGCGCTGGAAGACGTCGCAAAAAGAGAGCCCTACCTGAGCGCGCAGAAGCTCTACCCCGAACTTCTTACCCTCTACAGTGGACTCAGGCGACCGGTTGACGACTTCTTCGACGGCGTCATGATCATGGACAAGGATGAGACGCTCAAGAAGAATAGACTTGCGATCCTCAATACGCTTGTCGAACTTGTCGAACGGTTTGCCGATCTCTCTCGGCTTTCGGTCAAGTAGGAAGGAGATCATTATGGATGAAGCGTACTATCGACGTATACGAGCAATGGAGTTCGCGGTCAATCATGATGACGGGCAGCGACCGGATGGATTGATCCTTGCCGATGTGGTACTCATCGGTGCATCGCGCACTTCAAAGACACCGCTCTCCATTTATTTAGGTTACCGTGGCGTACGGGTGGCGAACATACCGCTCGCCCTGGAGATCGAGCCGCCGCCTGAACTCTTCGATGTGGATCCTCGACGCATCTTTGGGCTGGTGACGACCCCTGAGATTCTTATGAAGATACGTACCGATCGAATGAGCGAGATGGGCACGAATGTTCCCGGTTATGCGGAGTACGGATACATCGTGAGGGAACTTGAAGAGTCACGCGCCCTGATGCGCCAACTCGGATGCGTCGTCATCAGTACCGCGAATCGTTCGATAGAGGGAATGGCGCAAGATATATTGCACTATCTGGAGGATGCCGGTCTCTCGGTCGATTCGGCGGTCAACATCGGAGGTCAGTGATAGGTTTCCCTAACCCCGATAGAGTGTGTTCGGTGTCACGACAATATCCACCGAGCGGTCGTGAGGCTCGAGGGGGAGCAGATCGAAGACCGTCTCATCGTATGAAAGACCAATAGTTATCGTCCGCTCGTCCAGTTCGGGTAGATAGGTGTCATAATAACCGCCCCCATATCCTATCCGAGAACCTCTTCTGTCGAATGCGATACCGGGCACCAACACCAGATCGATTCGATCAGGTGTCACAAGTGGCGCTCGTGCTGATGGTTCGCGTATACCGAATGTGCCCACCTCGAGATCATCAGGCGTAGCGATCCGCGCTTCCAGATCACGCACACCGATCACGCGCGGATAGGCAACAGAGGCGGCATGTACGCCGATAATCACCTTGAGAAGATCAAACGCGAGAACGGGCGAGATCTCCTCGATGGTCGCGGCGTAGGTCAAGATCGTGGTTGCGGTCAAGAACTCGGGGAGGTCTATAAGCCGGAACGCGAGCGCAAGGTCTGCTTCAGCTCTTTCTCGATCGGTCAAGCTCGAACGGAATCCTTTCGCGAAATCGCGGACCTCACTCTTGGTCTTGAAAACAAGCGGATTGGAGGCAGAGGTGTTCATCAGGTCTTTCTATCGGTATTCAACGATCGGCGAATCAAGTGAAAGTGAGCGAAACGCAAAACCTTGTGCGCGTCCATGCTCGATGACCATCGGCAGATCGATCGGTGTCCAAGGCTTGGCATCGACATCGTGTGCAAGTACGACGATATCGGTCGCTCCATAGGCAACCTGCTCATCGATCGCCTCGATCAGCTTGCTTCCGAGTTCGCCCGGTGCGGGTGTCCAACCGATGACCGAGTCGCCCATCGAGACATCCCAGTCGAAATAGCGCCAACCACCGGCTTGAAGAGCCGCTTTGATCTCTTCACGCATACCGGGGTCGTCATCAAGCTGTGATGCGGCAGAGCCGGCCGGAAAACGAAGGATGCGTGGGGGGGTATATCCAAGGATAGCCGTGAGGGCGTTCTCGTTATACTCGATATCGGACATGAATGCATCCGCAGATGAATAGATCTTGTCATAATCATGAGTGAAACTATGATTAGCGATAAGATGACCCTGCGCAGCGACTGTGCGCACCATATCGGGCATATCCTCAGCATAATAACCGACCACGAAAAAGGTCGCTTTCGCTCCGTACGAATCAAGGATCTCAAGAATAGCGGGAGTCGACTCCGCTGAAGGACCGTCGTCGAAAGTCAGGTAGATGCGGACGTCACTCTCATCCATCGGGTGGATAGGATCGGACAGTTCTTCTGTGACTGCATCTGATTTTGATGATTCCGGAAGGAAGGACAGTCGAGATGCCGTCATGCCCGTGGATGTCCAAAGCATAAAAGCCGCTACAACGACTGAAGCAACGAGGAATATCGGCAGCAAGAACAGAAGCAGAAGAGGGCTTTGGCGCGGGGCACGTCTCCGACGACGACGCGTGCTACGAGAGGGGAGCGGCGAGCGGTTATCCATATGCTCATTTTAACAAATGCCGAGGTAAATTTCATGAGTCAGAACACGATGATATACGCTACCATAAAGGTGTGATAAAGGCAGTGATGTCAGCGTAAGTTCAGAGCCGTCAAAGAAGACTGCTCACGATGGAAAGGGATTATGCTGTGGCTAATGTAAAGCGTGTTTACGGGTTCGGGAAGGACGCCGCTGGCGTCAACACGACAGAAGGCAATAAGGACATGAAATTCATCCTCGGCGGAAAGGGTGCGAATCTCGCAGAGATGGCGAATATGGGCTTACCGGTCCCGCCGGGATATACGATAAGCTGCCAAACGTGTATGGAATACTATGACAGCGACCCGATCGGTTTCCCCGAGGGTCTGGAAGAAGAAATGGCCGAATACACCGCCGATCTCGAAGAAAAAATGGGAAAGAAGCTCGGAGATGTGCATGATCCGCTTTTGATCTCCGTCCGTTCCGGCTCACCTTTTTCAATGCCGGGAATGATGGATACCGTTCTTAATCTGGGGCTGAATGACGAGTCGGTACTCGGTCTGATAGAGCAGACCGGAAACGAGCGTTTCGCATGGGATAGCTATCGTCGCTTTATTCAGATGTTCGGAAAAGTCGTGCTTGACATAGATGGCGATGTATTCGAGAATGCCATCACTCTCAAGAAACATGCGAAAGGTGTCGAAAGCGACACCGATCTGTCCGCTGAGGATCTCAAGGAACTCGTTGAGGACTTCAAAGAGATCGTCGCACGTGAAGTATCGCCAGAAGAGTACCCCGAACTGGTCGTCGATGGAAAGGTCAAGTTCCCGCAGGATGCACTTGCGCAGCTGCGCCTCTCGATCGAAGCGGTCTTTAGAAGCTGGAATAATCGGCGCGCGATCGATTACCGCCGTATGGAACGGATCCCAGATGATCTGGGAACCGCCGTCAATGTGCAAGCGATGGTCTTCGGCAACAAGGGGGATGGATCAGCGACCGGAGTCGGCTTCACCCGAAATCCTGCCGATGGCACCCCGGAGTACTACGGTGACTACCTCACGAACGCGCAGGGTGAGGACGTAGTCGCAGGAATACGCCTGACGGATCCTATTGCCGAACTCAAGAATCAACCGGGTCTTGAGAAGGCCGGTGTTGAACTCGACAAGATCTTCGCGAAACTCGAAGAAGCGTACAAGGACATGTGCGATATAGAATTCACCATCGAGAACGGCGTGCTCTGGATGCTCCAGACGCGCATAGGAAAGAGGACTGCGAACGCAGCGCTCAAGATCGCGG
>WRDL01000098.1 GCA_009784095.1 Coriobacteriia bacterium
GAGATAGCAAGTCGGTCGAACGCCTCTTGCAGTCGTTGACGTTGCTGCGCGTTATCCTCGATCCGTCGCGCTAGTTCGGTCTCATCAGCAAGAGAGGCGATCGCCATCTTTTGAGCGACGCTATTGACATTGAACGGCGCGCGCACCTTGTCCAGCGCACAGATCAGATCGCGCCCCATGATCGCATAGCCACATCGTGCACCGGCCATGCTATAGATCTTCGAGAATGTTCGAAGGACACAGAGCGGTCGTTCACCATCGAAGTATGCAAGAGCGTCAGGATATTCGTCATCGACCACGAACTCGCGGTATGCCTCGTCGACGACGACCAGTACATGCGGAGGTATCGCGTTCATGAAAGTTGAGAACTGCTTTTTTGTGTACATGGTCCCGGTCGGATTGTTCGGGTTGCACAAGACAACGAGCTTGGTCGCCGGTGTGATTGCTTCAAGGATCGCTTCCAGATCGAATTGCTCGTCTTTCGTGAGCGGTACCTCTACTGCGGTAGCACCGGTCAGTTGGCACATCATCGGATAGACGATAAAGCTCGGCCATCCATAGACGACCTCATCTCCGGACTGGACAGTAGCGAGCGCAAGCAGGATCAGAAGCTCATTGCTCCCATTGCCGATCACAAGATTGTCGACCGGTACTCCTAAGCGCGCGGCAAGTGCGTCCTTTAGCTCGTTGCTCCCTCCGTCCGGATAGCGATTGAGGTCCTTGAGTGCCTCATTACCCGCATGTTGCGCACTCTCAAAGGGCGGGAAGGGACTCTCGTTGCTCGATACTTTGACCAAGCGATCGGTCCCGGCGATTTGACAGACCTGCTCTTCACGCAACCCCGGCTGATAAGGTGCCATCGGGTGCACATGTGCGCATATGAACTCGTTCCAGTCCAATTTATTTCACATCGAGAAGTTCGACATCGAATATCAGAGTAGCGTTGGGTGGGATGATTCCGCCGGCACCATACTCGCCGTATCCCATCTCGGGTGGAATGACAAGCTTGCGCTTTCCGCCGACCTTCATGCCGTCGAAGCCCTCATCCCAGCCTTGAATGACCTGGCCGGCGCCAAGAACGAACTCGAACGGTGAGCCGCGATCGAGTGAACTGTCGAACTTCGTTCCATCCTCGAGCGTACCGGTGTAGTGCACCGATATCAGTTTTCCCTTGGTAGCTTGCGCCCCGTCTCCGACCACAATGTCCTCAATAACCATACCATCCACCTCTCGTGTCGATCCGCTCTCATCGCTGGCGCCCCCCGCGCAACCTACAAGCGCAATTGCCAGCATTGTCACCAAAAATATGCCAAGAAATCGTTTCACCATCTCACCTTCTCTGAATTGATAGGTGCTATCATACCGCAAACGTGGGACCGTGGGGTCGGTTCCTGTCGTCACGCATGAGGACGACAGGAACCGATCCTACGGTCCCGTAAACTCTATTCATGTAAGAAGATGGGGCGAGCAAGGGGATTCGAACCCCCGGCCTCCTGAGCCACAGTCAGGCGCTCTAACCAGCTGAGCTATGCCCGCCATACGTACCATAAGCACCCTAAGTGCAGTCCACCGAACGTTGTGGCACGCCCGGCAGGATTCGAACCTGCGACCTACGGATTAGAAGTCCGTCGCTCTATCCAGCTGAGCTACGGGCGCCTATCAGTCAAACGTCTAGAATACGCACAAGGTATTCTGTTGTCAATGGAGCGGACGACGAGACTCGAACTCGCAACAATCAGCTTGGAAGGCTGATGCTCTACCAATTGAACTACGTCCGCGTTTCCATCGCAGCATTAACGCTGGATAACATGATACAACAACTCCCGTTAAGAAGTGAACCGACTAAAGAGGGTGATGTGCTTTGTTCGCTACTCGTCTCTTTTGACAGGCAGTTGAGCGATCGTGACGGTGATGCCACCGCCCATGAATGCTATGAGATAGAGTACTCCTGACCAACCGGCCATCGGATCTCCGGTCACCGGAGTGGAATTAGCAAAGCTGTACACCGGTGGTGTTGACGCGGCTACGGGCAGTGAAGCTGTCATCATCGGTTCATCGGGTTGTTCCGCGAGCCCTGTCTGAACGATGGCAAATGAGAAGATCACGCAAAATACAACCAACAAAATGGATTGCCGCGCTCTCATCTTAAATCCCATCAAATGCTCCCCCGAAAGCTTCACGTTTCGTTTCCCGTCTCGGTGATCGAGCCACATAAAAAAACGAGACACCTTAGTGTGCACGGTAGAGTATTGTACATGGTTTGCTCTCTTTATGCAGAAAGTTCTTGATTTGACACAAATCTGTCATACACCGGTGGGGGCTTTCGCACACCAAAGAGGTGTATCACGTACCGATTATACAAATAGAGTTGCTGATCAGCGGACGATTCCGGGATACATGAGCTCCCATAGAGCCATTTCGGTCGATTCACTCTCGACGAGCGCCCCCCTCTCATATACCTCAATGGTCGCCCCACCGACAAATCGGAAATACTTCATTTGGTCACCGGCCTCAAGAGCCAGATCTTTCGCGTCATCTGAGAGGGCAGCGATCATCGATGTAACGAGTATCGTCTTTCTCAGTGTATAACTGACACGATACTCTCTATCTCCATCCCGATAGACATATTCCAGAGTCGAGGCTATGGGTATTCCGGTTTCCGGATCCGGTACTATATCGTAGGTATTGAACTCGACCTTGCTGGGATCATCGGCTATCACTGCCCCATCTTTGGCGAGCATGAATACGTTGAACGGTTCGAAACCATATGCTTGAGCTGCGGTTATATACGAATTGATCGATACATAGGGACCCGCGACGACTCTCCCCCAATACCAGTCATTCTGCATCTGCCACACGGGATGATTCCCCCAGTTATGATCGTGGTATCCGGTCCCCAACAAGGTCTGTTCTTCCCCGTCCAGAGATATTCGCGCTGTGACCGATCCTTGAGGGACCACGCAAAGCCACGCCGAATAATACTCCTCTGCCTCGCCATAGAAGCGATAGCCGCTCTCCGGTCTCCAGGACTCGACATTGCTCTCTAACTCGATATCCGCTTGGATCGTATCGTTCTCGAAATGCACATGATAGCTCTTCAGATCACCTGATGCCGTACACGCATCAAGTACAATGTCGCATTTGTCTGTTGATGAAGTGAATCCCTCAGCGGTGACGCTCACCCGCTCACTGATATCGGTCCCATCCGGACGCGTAAGAGCAAGAGTTACGAAAGGGTCGAGCGGCGCATCAGGCGCCATCATGCTCCGGGTGTAGAAGGTCACTACGAGACTCGATCCATCATCGAGCGAGCAGTCGAAGTACCACCACTCGTAGGTTCCGTCTTTACCGAGAGTATTATAGCCATCCTCATGGATATCGACCGCTCCCTTTGTAAGCCCGACCCGTTCATATTGTTCAAGGGTCGACCCGACAACGACGCTCTGTGCAGTGGTTACTTCGAGGGGTTCAGCATCATCAGAAGAGCGCGCGCATCCGATCAATGACAGAGCAAGCACCCCCGCGATCGATAGCATGACAAGCTTCTTCATATCCGCCCTTTCATATCCGACAAATGAATAGTAGGACGGTCGTTTTCGCTTTGTCAAGTTTTGAGTTACCGAACGCTCGAGTAAATGAGACTGTTCCGATCGAATGGTCGGGGGAACAGGATTGGAAGAATCGCTGCACTCCCCTCCATTAAGCCAAAGAGAAAGCCTTAACGGGCTCTCTATTCTTGACTTATGGTCGGGGAGACAGGATTGGTAGAATCGCTGCACTCCCCTCCATGAAGCCAAAAAGGAAGCCCTAACGGGCTCTCTATTTTTGACTTATGGTCGGGGAGACAGGATTTGAACCTGCGACCCTCTGGTCCCAAACCAGATGCGCTACCAAACTGCGCTACTCCCCGACTGAGGTGCTGCATGAAACAGCAGAAGTTAGTATAGCAAAAAGCAGCTCGACGAACAGACACCAGGAAAAGTCTATGCTCTATTGAACGGTAACTGTTCTGCCATAGCTTTAAGCGCGTTGCCTCGATGGGATATCGCATTCTTTTCGTCCATCGAAAGCTGTGCCATGGTCTTACCGGGGGTGTCATCTGGCCAAAAGAGCGGATCGTATCCGAACCCCTCGTCGCCGATCGGTTCTCGCCCGATGCATCCCTCGACATCACCGGTCACGATCAGCTCAGCGGGCGCGTGCGGTATCTGGGTGTCGAGCCCGAGCAGGATCAGTGTCGTGGTGAATCGCGCACTGCGATCCTTTTCCGCAACATCTCTCATCTCATCAAGAAGCTTTTCGTTGTTTGCCGTGCTATCGCCTTCGATTCCCGCATAACGGCTGCTATGGACTCCGGGATCTCCGCCGAGCACATCGACGACAAGACCGCTGTCGTCTGCGAGAGTCGGAATTCCGGTCGCTTCAAATACCGCGCGGGCTTTTATACGCGCGTTACCCTCGAATGTGTCCGCATCTTCTTCCGGACTGATCCAGTCCTCGATCACTGCTGAGATCGGCACGAACTGCACACCCTCAATTCGAAGCGCGCGCTGGATCTCTTCTACTTTGTGCGGATTGTTCGTCGCGACGATTATTATGAGCGGATCGATCATATCTCCAATATCTCACGCTGCGCTTCGAGCAATTCGTCGATCGCGTTCTTCGCTGTCTCGAGCATCTCTCTCAGTTGTTCATCATTAAAGGTCGCCTTCTCAGCCGTGCCCTGGATCTCAATGTAATTTCCCTTATCGTCCATCACGACATTCATGTCGACCTCTGCGCGACTGTCCTGTGCGAAATCCAGATCGGTCACCGTTTTTGCTCCAACGCGCCCTACACTGATCGCGGCGACCTGTCCGGTGATCGGCAATGTCGGAATCTTGGCTGCGGTCTTCCAGAAACGGAGTGCGTCATAGAGTGCCACATAGGCGCCGGTGATTGCGGCGGTCCGCGTCCCTCCGTCGGCGACAAGCACGTCGCAATCGACCGTGATGGTGACCTCCCCGCCCAGGCGAGACAGATCCACACAGGAGCGCAAACTTCGTCCGATCAAGCGCTCGATCTCACTGGTGCGTCCTTTGGCTCCACGTCGCTCACGCGCGCAGCGCACCCGTGTCGATCCCGGAAGCATCGAGTATTCTGCGGTCACCCAGCCTTGCCCGGTGCCTTTGAGCCAACTCGGCACCTCTTCGGCGATGGTCGCCACACAGATGACCCTCGTATTTCC
>WRDL01000099.1 GCA_009784095.1 Coriobacteriia bacterium
ATGGACCTTTGATGAGACCGTTTGGTTCGTCCTGGTCGAAGTCTATGAAGACGGCACCTATGATGTCGGCTACATTACGATCGATGATCTCGATATCTTTCTTGCGGACCACGAGGGAGAAGACGAGTTCTTTGTCGGCGATCTGCAAAACCACGTCGGCGCTGTCTTTACCAACTACTTTGCCGCTGACGATACTATTCCTGCGACCGGTGACGCGACAGGTACGCTTGTGACCGTCCTGAGTCTCATGAGTGTCTCGGGTGTAGCTTTTGCGCTTTCTCTACGCACAAGGAAAACGCGTTAAATGCACGAACGAATACCTGCAAACAAAGCAAACAGCGCCCCATTTGGGGCGTTGTTCCTCAATGTAGAAGTTCTGTTAAACGGAGTCTCCGATGTACATGAGAGTTCTGAGGAGTGTCCAGGTTAATTCTCTACGCAGTGCGTAGAGAATCTCTTCGAAGTAGGTACTGGAGCCGACGACCGGGATCGAACCGGTGACCCCATCATTACGAGTGATGTGCTCTACCATCTGAGCTACGTCGGCCTGCGTGCATACGCGAGAAGTCATTATAAAGTACGCTCAACAATTTGTCGAAAAAGAGCGAAAAAATACTTTCCCCAAACAAAATAATTTGTGCGAAAATCGGATATTCTAGTAGTGTGTGATTATCCGGGTTTGGTGAGGGGGACGTTTGCAGTACCATCAAATCGTCATTGCTTTATTTGTGATCATCGGCACGGCCTTTGCGATCGTTGGACTTTCCGCATCGTGGTTTCTTTCACCCACCAATCCGACCCACGGCAAAGGCATTTCTTTTGAATCAGGCGTCGATCCCATCGGTGAGCCCTGGGTCCGTTTTCGTGCCGGCTACTTCGTCTACGCGATGCTCTATGTGATCTTCGATATCGAGGTGGTCTTCCTGTATCCTTGGGCGGTCGCGCTCGGCAGTGATGCCACCGGCTGGTTCATCCTCGTCGAGATGATCATTTTCGTGGTGATCTTGCTCGGCGGTCTTGCATACGCGCAAAAAGAGGGAGCGCTGGTATGGCACTAGACAGGTTGACCGGCGACACTTCGATGATCTTCATAAAATCCGAGCAGTTCTTCGACTGGGCCCGCGCACGATCTTTGTGGTATCTCGCGTTCGGCATTGCCTGCTGTTCCTTGGAAGGTCTGATCGCCGCGAGTGGACCGCGTTTCGACTTCGACCGTCATGGAGTTTTCTTCCGCGGTGTTCCGCGCCAAGCGGATGTCCTGATCGTCTGCGGTACCGTCAACTACAAGATGGCCGACATCGTCTTGCGTCTCTATGAGCAGATGCCCGATCCCAAGTGGGTCGTCTCGATGGGTGCCTGTTCCAATACCGGCGGACCGTTCCGTGAGTACCCCAACGTTTTTCTGGGGGTCGACGAGTTGATCCCGGTCGATATCTACATCCCGGGATGCCCCCCGCGTCCCGAAAGTGTCCAATATGCCTTCTTGCAGTTGCGTGAGAAGATCTATGCACAAACGGAGGAGCGACTCGATGCACGACGTAGCAGAGATTAGAAGCTCGCTGATCGTCGCCGGTCTGTCGAC
Source organism: Coriobacteriia bacterium (assembly GCA_009784095.1). GTDB lineage: Bacteria > Actinomycetota > Coriobacteriia > WRKU01 > WRKU01 > WRDL01. The sequence goes on from WRDL01000099.1 coordinate 1,583, forward strand.
CCTCTCTGTTGAGACCGAGGGAAAGCTCGGTACGGTGATCCGCGTTACTCCGCAGCAACGCGACGCGGTCATCACCCATCTGCGCGACAGCGATCTTGCCTACACACAGCTTCTCGACCTGTTCGGTGCCGATATAGAGGCTCGTGAAGCTATCGAGGCTGATGAGGAAAAAGGTATCGAAGCCGCTGACGCGACCGCCGGATATATCGAGGTCACGTATTTCCTGCGCTCGATGAGCACCGACAGCGATATCCGTGTCAAGATGCAGCTTCCCTATGAAGCCGACTATCACTCGATGATCGAACTCTTCGCGAGCGCGTATCTGACCGAGCGCGAACTCTGCGAGATGTTCGGACTCGTCCTACTCGACCACCCCAATCCCAAGCGGTTGGTGACGAACCCCCATTTCACCACTCCACTTCTCAAAAAAGTCCCCATTCGCGAGAGGGGGCAGCTATGGGATCGTGGATAAAGCGTACGCTTGACGATATGTATACCGGCTTTGCTCCCGGACTCGACCCCGACCAGTTCGATGGGTATGACCTGCAGGGATGGCTCTCACCGCAGCCACCAGAAGGCATTGTGACTCCACGGAATCTGCGCCGTCTGAAGCAGGCTCCCGGGATGCTCGAGACCGATCACTTCCTGCTCAATCTGGGACCGTCGCACCCGGCGATGCATGGCGCGTTGCGCATGATCGTCGAGCTCGATGGTGAGTTCTGCCTGAGTAGCGAGGCGCACGTCGGTTTTCTGCATCGCGGTATCGAGAAACTTGCTGAGAAGAATCGCTACAACGCGATCGGGACGCTCATGGACCGGGGAGATTACGCGACCGGCATCATGGGTGAGTGGGCACTCGCCCGCGCGGTCGAGAAGCTCGGCGAGATCGAAGTCCCGCAGCGTGCCGAGTGGTTGCGTACCGTTGCCGCTGAGGTCAACCGCATGACCAGCCACTATCTGTGGCTCGGTCCGCTCGGTCTGGACAGTGGCGCGATGGGACCATTCCTCTTCATGATGCGCGATCGCGAGATGGGTCTCGAGATGCTCGAGGCGCTGACCGGTTCACGCATGATGTTCAACTATGTCCGGCCCGGTGGGGTCGCGTTCGATTGGAACCAAGAGTCCGAGGACAAGCTTCTTGTCTATCTCGAGAATGCGGATAAGTATCTCGATGAGCACTGGACGGTGCTGATGGACTCCGAGTTCTTCCAACAGCGCGTGATCGGCGTCGGGGTCGTACCCCACGAGATGGCGCTCTCTTTTGCCGCGACCGGGTTCATCGCGCGAGCATCCGGCATCGACTGGGATCTGCGCCGCGACCGTCCGTACGGTTATTACGACAAACTCGACTTCGACGTGCTGACGTTGGAAGCCGGAGATATCTGGGCACGCGCCATTGTACGTTTCGACGAGATGAAACAGTCGATCCGCATGCTCAAGCAGCTGGTCGAGATGGGACCACCTCCCGGAGAGTTCATGGCAAAACTACCTCGAGTGCTCCGCCTGCCGGAAGGTGAGGTCTACGACTGCGTCGAGGGCGCGCGTGGCGAGCTGGGGGTCCACCTCTACAGTACCGGGGGAGACACCCCGTATCGCATGCGTTATCGTCCACCCATCCAGTTCCACCTTGCGATCGCCGATACGATCGCACCGGGTCAGTGGTTGGCCGATGCGCTGCTTTCCTACGGATCGTTCGACTTCTGCTTCGGGGAGGTCGACCGATGAATCCGTGGGTCCTCGCATTGGTATCGGTACTGCTGTTGCTCGTCATCATGCTGCTCAACGGCTCGATGATCATCTATATGCTGCGAAAAGTGCTGGGACATATGCATCTGCGCCTAGGTCCGACCGAGCTCGGTCCGGCGGGGATCGCACAGCTCATCCCCGACATCGTCAAGCTGCTCGTCAAAGAAGACCGCCACCCCAACAAGACCGATCGTTGGATGTATGTGATCGCGCCGATCCTGGTATTCGTACCCGGTCTGATGGCGTATGCCGCGATCCCCTTCTCAGAGGACCTCATCGCGGCGGATCTGTCATACGGACTACTCATGACGATCGGTTTTTTGAGCATTATCCCGATGGGGATCTTTGCGGCGGGCATTGCCTCTTATAACAAGTACTCGCTGATCGGCGCGATGCGCTCGATCGGTGCCTCGATCAGCTACGAGGTCCCTTTGATCCTCTCGGCGATCGTTCCCGTCATGCTCGCCGGTTCATTGAATTTACGTGAGATCGTGCTGGCGCAAGCCGACAGTATCTGGTTCATCATCCCGGCGTTTCCCAGCGCGGTCATCTTCTTCGTGTGCGCGTTGATGGAGACGGCAAACGTCCCCTTCGATCTGGCTGAAGCGGAGACCGAGCTGATCGCCGGATTTTCCACCGAGTACTCGGCGATGCGTTTCGGATTCATGTATCTGACCGAGTTCTCCAACAACTTCATCGTCGGCGCGCTCATGGTCGTCCTCTTCCTCGGAGGCTGGACGCTTCCCTTCGTACCGAGCGAGCTGATCGAGCCGATCGCACCGGTCATCTTCGTGCTCAAGACCTACATCATGATCTTTCTGTTCATGACGGTCAAAGGCAGCTTTTCGCGGTTCCGTGTCGACCAGATGGCGGCACTCGGATTCAAGGTACTTGTGACCACCGCGCTGATCTGGGCGCTCATATTCGGTGTGGGCTACAAGATCTTCCTCATGTCGGTGGGGGGAGGCGTCTGATGTCGACCTTCCAGCCTGAATATCAAAAGCGCCTCGCCAAGGCGATCGGACAGAAGAAGGGCATCATTCCCTTCGGTATCGGTTTCTTCAAAGTGCTCAAGGTCGCGTTCCTCAATCTGTTCCGTCGCAACATCGTGGTGCAATATCCCAACGAGAAATATGAGCTTCCCGAGCGCGCGCGTTATGCCATGCGTATGAAATACGACGAGGAAGGCCACCACAAATGTCGCGCATGTCTGATCTGTGAGAAAGCGTGTCCCGACTACATCATCAGGATAGAGGTCGAGACGGGCGAAGACCGCTCGAAGTTCATCAAACGGTTCGAATACCAACAGGGCGGGTGCATGATGTGCGGATTGTGCGTTGAAGCGTGTCCGTTCGATGCGATACGGATGAGTCACGAATACGAGATAGCTCACAGCGACCCGGCGCTTCTGACGATCGATCTGCTCGAGAACGTTCCGGCAGCGGTCGCTGCGCCTCGCGCCGAAAAAGAGCCGACCACACGCGAAGGAGGAAGCGCTGATGCTTAATGCGATCGCCTTCGCGGTATTGAGTCTTCTGGTCATTCTCGGAGCCGTCATGATGATGACGACCCGCAACATCTTACATGCCGCCTATTGGCTGCTCGAGGTCGCGATCGTGACCGCCGCGATACTGTGGTTCCTTGGGGCCGAGTACATCGCGGTCGTCCAGCTGCTGGTCTATGCCGGCGCGGTCGGGGTACTCGTCGTCTTCACGCTCATGGTGACGTATCGCACGCGCCACGAGTTGGAGCGCCCGATGGATGGAAGCGTGTTCGCACTGCTCACTTCGATCGCACTGCTCGCACTGATCACCTACGCGATCATGTTCAGCCCCTCGCTGACCCG
>WRDL01000100.1 GCA_009784095.1 Coriobacteriia bacterium
ACGTAAAAAGGAAGGTGAGTGACGTGAACGTCTTTGAAGCGCAAGTCGGCATCGAAGCCTTCATGATCCTTGCCGCGGTCCTGTTCTGTATCGGACTGTATGGGATGCTCTCGAAAAAATCGGTCATTCAGATCATCATGTCGATCGAGCTGATGGCGATGGCGCTCACGATAAACGTGGTCGCGATCAATCGCTGGGTCACTCCCGATGAGATGACCGGCTGGTTCTTCGCGCTGTTCGAGATGGCGTTGGCCGCCGCCGAACTCGGTTTCGGGTTCGCGCTGGCTATTGCGCTCTATCGTGTCGCGAAGAGTGCTGAGATCAACGACTTCGAAGATCTGAAGGGATAGGTGACGATGCAGTATTCAGCGCTTCTGATCCCCACTCTTCCGATCCTGGCGTTTCTCGTGCTGTTATTATTGCCACAAAGGTGGCGCAACAAGTTGATGATCATTGCACCTGCGGCGATGATCACCAGTGCGGTGCTGGCGATCGAGAACGTCATACGCTACTATCCGGGACGCATGATGCTCGTACCGATCTATCACTTTGTCTATGAGCTCGGGTCGGTCGCCGAGAAGACGCTCAACATGGCGATCAGCGTCGATTCCATCGGTATGCTGATGCTCGCGATGGTCACCATCGTCGGCGCGTGCGTGCAAGTCTACTCACTGAGCTATATGAAAGATGACGAGCGCCGTGGTTGGTACTTCACCGTCATGTCGCTCTTTACCGCCGCGATGCTCATTCTCGTCATGTCCGGAGACCTCCTGTTGATCTTCGTGATGTGGGAGGTCATGGGAGTGTGCTCCTACCTCCTGATCGGGTTCTGGTATCGCGAGAAGGCGCCGCGTCAAGCCTCACAGAAGGCATTTCTCGTGACACGTGCCGCCGACTGCGGATTCTTCATCGCGCTCGCCGCGATATTCATGGCGAGCGGGACGTTCAAGATCGACCAGATCATCGCGAGCGCGCCGAGTTGGCCCACCTGGGTGGTGGGCGTGGTCTGCGTGGGGCTCTTGTGGGCGGCGATGGGCAAATCGGCCCAGTTCCCGCTCAACGTATGGCTTCCCGACGCGATGGCCGGACCGACTCCCGGATCGGCGCTCATCCACGCTGCGACGATGGTCGCCGCCGGTGTGTTCCTGATCGCACGGATGCTCCCGATATTCGAGCTCTACCCGCTGGTCATGACGATCATGTGCTGGATCGGTATCATCACCGCGATCCTCGGTGCCGCGCTTGCGTGTTTCCAAGAGGATCTCAAAGGGGTACTCGCATTCTCGACGATCTCGCAGCTGGGTGCGATGTTCATCGCGCTGGGCGCCGGAAGCGCCGTCATCGCGCTGTACCACCTGATGACCCACGCATTCTTCAAATCACTGCTGTTCTTGGCCGCCGGGATCATCATCCACGCGGTCCATACCCAAGATATCAACAAGATGGGCGGACTGGCAAAACGGATGCCCTGGACGACCGGGGTATTTGCGATCGGCTCGCTCGCATTGGCAGGGGTCTTTCCACTCTCCGGGTTTTTCAGCAAGGACGAGATCTTCACCGTACTCTTCCACGAGCATTACTATCTGCGGTTCGCATTCATGGCGCTTATGGGCATGCTGACCGCGCTCTATGTCACCAAGACGTTTTTGAGGGTCTTTCTCGGACCGGACCGACATCCCGACGCGCACGACGGGTCGCTCATCGAGATGATACCGGTCACCGTTCTTGCCGCCATCACACTCTTCGGCGGTCTGGGGTCGGTGGCGTTCGTACGCTATCTGGGATACGAAGGTCACTGGCCGAGCCTCTTGATCGCGGGCATCTCGAGTCTGGCGGTCCTTGTCGGCGCCACATTCGGGTTCCTTGCCTATCGCGGGGTATTCGATAAATACAAACCGGCGCTCCATCCGATCGGGGTCGCATTCGATCATCGTCTCTATACCGATGACGCCTATGACACCGGTATCGTGCGCCCATTCATCTGGCTCTCCGACCGACTCTGGGCGTTCGATAACAAAGTCATCGACGGTATCGTCAACGGGGTCGTCGCGCTCTATCTGCAACTCACTCAGTTCGGCAGTTGGTTCGATCACACGATCATCGATGGCATCGTCAACGGGGTCAGCGCGGCCTATGTCGGATTGACCACGCTTACCCATCGCTTCGATCTCGGGATCATCGACGGGTTCATCAACGGGCTGGCCGATGTCTCGCACCGATTCGGTCACGCGTTTCGTGCACTCCAGACCGGAAGGCTTCACACGTATCAACGTATCGCTATTGGAAGTGCCATCGCCTTGTTATTCGTCATTGTTGTGTTGAAGGGAATGTAGTTCATGCTTACCGTTATCATGTTTCTTCCTCTGATCGCCGTCCTGATCTGCGCGCTTTTGCCGAAGAGCGCGGAAGGATTCGCAAAATGGGTCGCACTGTTCATCGCGGCGCTTAACGTGGTCTTGGCGTTCTTTCTCGTCGCCACCTACAGCTTCGGCGGTGGGATGCAGTTCGAGCAACTGGTCGAATGGATACCGCAGATCGGCATGAACTATCACGTCGGGGTCGACGGGCTCTCACTTCCGTTGGTGGTGCTCACGACCGTACTGACGTTCCTTGCGGTGCTCGGAAGCTGGAACATCAAGGTGAAGCCGAAGTTCTACTTCGCGATGCTGATGCTTCTTTCGGTCGGTATGATCGGTGTGTTCATGGCGCTCGATTTCATCTTGTTCTACGTGTTCTGGGAGCTCGTCCTCGTACCGATGTACTTTCTTATCAACCAATGGGGCGGCGCGCGTCGTCAATACGCCGCCATCAAGTTCTTTCTCTATACCTTCTTCGGTTCGGTGTTCATGCTCGTGGCGATCATCGCCCTGTATCTGGTCACCGGGACATTCGACATCATCGCTTTACAGAACATGGATCTACCGAGTTTCGTACCGTACGGATTCCAGTGGTGGGTCTTTGCCGCGCTCTGCCTCGGATTTGCGATCAAGGTGCCGATCTGGCCGTTTCACACGTGGCTGCCTGACGCACACGTCGAGGCACCGACCGCCGGTTCGGTCCTGCTTGCCGGTATCCTCCTGAAAATGGGTACCTACGGATTCTTGCGCATAGCGATCCCGATCCTTCCTGAGGCGTTCGAGTGGTTCCAACCGATCCTTGCCGTGCTTGCGGTGATCTCGATCGTGTATGGCGCGGCGGTCGCGTTCGCCCAGACCGATGTCAAGAAACTGGTCGCGTACTCCTCGGTATCGCATATGGGCTTTGCGATGCTCGGTATCGCTTCGGGTACCGCGATCGGTTTTGCCGCGGCGATGGCGGTCAACATCAGCCATGGTCTGACGACCGGCCTACTCTTCTTCCTGGTCGGCATGATCTATGACCGCACCCACACCCGCGAGATATCCAAGCTTGGCGGAGTCGCGGCGCAGATGCCGATCTACGCGGCGATATTTACACTGGCGTCGTTTGCCAGCATGGGTCTGCCGCTTCTGTCCGGATTCATCGGTGAGTTCCTTTCGATCGTCGGTGCGTGGGAAGGCTTTGCGGCATTCGACATGCAGTGGCTGGTCGTTGTCGCGGCGATCGGTATTCTTCTCGGTGGCGCCTATATGCTCTGGCTTATCCAGCGCATGATCTTCGGTGACCCCAGTGAGGCGGTCGAAGGACAGAGCGACATGGATCTGCGTGAGATACTCGTCGTCGCTCCGCTTATCGTAGCGGTCGTTGCGTTCGGCGTGTACTGGGCATTTCTCCTCAACTACATCGATCCCGCCGCGCGCACTCTGGCGCGGTTGATCGGGGGATAGTTTTGAGCGGCGTAGCGATCCTACTCACGGCGTACGGGCTCCTGTTACTAGGAGCGATCGTCGCGCTCTTCGGCGATATGTTGCCGCGTACCGATGAGACGATCGCGCTCTTCGGCAGTTTTTGCGCGGGTGCCGCAGCGGTCGTTTTCGCGATCGCACCCGAGACGCTCACATTCGGTGACAAATACTTCTATGGCCAGATCGCGCGCTTTACCTCGGTCGGGCTGTGTGTACTCATGGTGCTTTGGACGATGTGGATCTCTCGGCGGGTCGAAGGGTGGACCCGTAAAGCGGTCGCACTGGCGTTCTTCTCGATCATCGGAGCGAGTGTGCTCTCGGCCGCCCAAGAATTCATCACCTTCCTGGTCGCGTTCGAGTTGCTCGCGATGCCCTCATTCATTCTGGTCGGATACTCGTCGCATCATCGACGTGGACTTGAAGCGGCGCTGAAGTACTTCCTCTTCTCGGTCATGGCGTCCATGATCATGACGTATGGTATTTCGCTGATCTATGCAGCGACCGGGACGACATTCATCCCGCAGATCGATCTGAGCGGGGTCGGACCTATCGGGATCTTAGGGCTTATGATGCTCATGATCGGGCTTTTCACCAAAGTAGCGGCGGCGCCTTTCCACTTCTGGGCACCGGACGCATACAGCGGATCGTTCGCATGGACCCTCGCGTTCGTCGGCACCGTCGTCAAGGCGGGAGCCTCGGTCGCGTTCATTCTGATCGTATGGCATCTCTTCGACCAATCCGAGGTGCTCGCGCTCGTACTTGCGGTCATTGCGGTGCTCTCCATGGTGCTCGGGTCATTTGCCGCGCTCGTCCAGACCAATATACATCGTATTCTTTCTTATTCAGGTGTCGTCAACGCCGGATATATGATGGTCGCGCTCGTCGCGATCGAACAGGTGGGCGAGCAGGCCGTCATCGCCGCGCTCATCTTCACCTTCGTCTACGCTCTTGCAGTGATGGGGGTTCTCTTCATCATTGCGACCGAGGGCGATCAGCTCAGCGATCTTGCCGGGCTGAGCAAAAGGCGCCCGGTCGCCGCGTGGGGGTTGGTACTCTTTTCGCTCTCACTGATCGGGGTGCCACCTCTGGTCGGTTTCTTCGGCAAGCTATTCGTTTTCATGGCCGGTATCTCGTCGCCCTATTGGATCATCGTTGTGCTCGCCACGGTCGCAAGTGCGATATCGGCGTTCTA
>WRDL01000101.1 GCA_009784095.1 Coriobacteriia bacterium
AGGTTGGCGAGCCGGTCGAGTTCGTTGAGTTCACCGAGCCGGTCGAGGTCGTAGAGATCGCTGAACCGGTCGAAGTAAATGAAGACGTCGAAGTGGTCGACAAGCAAATACCACCGATCGCATCACCGACACTTGAGGATGAGCCGGTCGCCCCCTCGTCATTTTTGAAAACCAAGCTGCCGCTCATTTTAAGCATCATTGGTGGACTTATGCTCCTTGCGATCCTGTTATTGTCACTTGCTACCTGCACCGGTCTTCTCGGCAACAATGCCGATATCGACCCCAATAGCACACTGGGAACGATCATTGAGGACTTTTCCGATGACGGATTGATCGAAGGCGACGTTCTAGGCATTGGTGAATAGTAGATAAGCGCTCCCATCTCGATAAGATACCGATCGATCTACAGAAATTGCTGGCAAGATCAAAAGACCTATGAAGACCCCCGCTCGGGGGTCTTCTTGCATCGGCTGCTCAAGGGCATTCGCTCTATAACGGTCAAGCGATCAAGGGGATTCGATCTGTAACGATCAAGCGATCCTATAGTGTTCTATCACATACTTGGCGAACTTCTCGACATCGTTGAGATCGAATGTTGCCCGATCTGCTCTTTCCCAGGCAGAAGCGAGCTCGGCGTCATCGGTTATCAGTCCGGCTGAATCCTGCGGACGAAGAAGAGGCTCTTCGATCCGCTCGACGCGCGCGACGACATACCGATCGACCGTATCGACCGGCGCGAAGCTTTCAGCGAGTACGATATCACATCCTGCATCGGCGACGATCTGCGCGATCTCTTCAAGGGGAGTGGTCGTCTCTGTTCGGTGCACGAGCGAAAGCTGTGTTGGAGTCGCCATGACTGAACAAGCGGCTCCGGCTTGCGCGTAGCGCCAGGAATCTTTGCCGACCACATCGACCGGTACATCACGATGGTGTTGTTTCACACAGGCGACGCGATACCCCTTCTCCTGCAGGATGCCGACGAGTTTTTCAATGAATGTGGTCTTTCCTGAATTCGAGCGCCCCACCAAGGACACGATCGGGACCGTTCGAGTATTCTCCATGATCCACCTCACCTTATATGTGTTCGGTGCCAACAAATCGTTCATCCATTATGGCACACATCGATGCGTGCCCTGCATGGTCTACCCACTCGACGAACGATATCGTTCAGTGGGCGTTATGAGATGAGGTATTCTTGACACAACTCCACCCTCTTGTATGATAGGACGTACGTGGAAATGAATCATCCGATTCGTACAGGCTGACCGACTCTGGAGCGTGTGCGAACGATAGGGTATGTTTGGGAACGAACATGCCTCCCGACATTGGAAAGGATGCGGATTGGACAACGAGGCCATGGTTTGGCAGGATCTTTTCTCGCGCAAGAACCGGGTAAGCGTTGTGCGCCACAACGGCCTTGTCGTTGTTCGCAAGCGATTCTCCTGTGAGGAGAGTTACGAGCGCGAAAAAGAGGCATATCAGCTTTTAGCAAAAACCCCCATCCCCAGGCCACGTGTCATGGAAGAGTATGCACAGAACTGCATGTACTACGAGTATATCGACGCACCGACGGTATGCGATCTCCTCGAAAGCGCAGAGAAAGGGGAGGTCAGCGAGGAGACCATCATCAAGGTATATCTCTTGATGGTCGATTGGATCGACCTGTTCCATCAAGCGACCCATACCTCGATGGGCGATGTGAATGCTCGCAATTTCCTTTTTGACGGTGAAGTGATCTACGGGCTTGATTTTGAGAACACCCAGCAGGATCGGTGTGTCGAAGAAGACATCGGTCAAGTGCTCGCCTTTCTTATGTGCTATACCCCTATGGATTCTAAACTCAAGAAAAAAGTGTTCGAATCGGTCATCGAACATGCGAGTGGACCTCTGGCATATGATGAGTCGACGGTACGTCAAGCTTATATACGCGAACGGCAGATTCTGACCGATAGGCGGAAAAGCATGAGGTAACGTATAGTCGCCGATGATGAGAAAGCCTATACTATAGTAGAAGCACACAAGGAGTGCTATATAGAAGTGTTCCAAAGTCGATGGACCTGCTGCGATGCTCGCGTGGGGCTCGACCGACAGGGCTAGGTAGGAAACTTCCTAGTCTCCCATTGTGGACAAGGAGCCTAGGCAGGACGTATCACAGGCGTTCTGCGTGCAGTAGCAACAGCGGTTCCGCCACGAGGGGCGGGGCCGTTTTTTGATCGACTTTGGAGCAGAGTGAGCCGAGGTAAAAGACCGGAAAGATGGGATTCATACTCTGATGAGGATCGTTATGAGAGCGATAGTCACCATACTTTGTATGATGCTGGTCTTTTCACTGAGTGGCTGTGGCGCTACGACCGATGGCGACCAGGTCGCGCTCCCCACATCTGCGACCAACAGTGTGGTCGATGCCGTGGGGGCAGAGCTTGAGATCCCGGAATCCGGAGATGTGAGCATCGCCTCTGTCTACGCGGTCTCAGTTCCCTTTATCGTTGCGTTGGATCTGTCCGATCAAGTGGTCGCCATAAACTACAAGAGCAAGTTTTGGGCCGATAACGTCGAAGGGCTGGCGAATGCAGGATCTGTAGGAAGAGGTATCGTCGATCTCGAACTACTGGCAGAATATGACCCGGATGTCTTGATACACCGGACAGGCGATCCAAGGACCCTCGAAGCGGTCAGCGCGCTCAATGTGCCGGTCATGTGCATACGAGCAGAGAATTACGAAGAGATACTGAGCACACTCGATATGATGGGCCGATACTTCCACGCTGAAGCACGCGCAGAAGAAGTTAAGGATTGGATGGATTCTAAATTCGACAAGATCGCACAGATCGTGGAGACCATTCCGCAAGATGAACGTCTCAGCGCCATCGTGTTGGGCAATGAAGTAGGGGTGGTAGCTGGTGGCGATATGCTCCAATCGTGGATGGTCCAGCAGGCGGGTGGGATAAGTCTGGCGAGCGATATCATCGAGACCGGTAATGAAAATGAAGGCTTGCCCACCGCGTGGACCAACATCGGTGTCGAAAGCGTTTTTGACATGGACCCCGATGTCATCTTCTGTACAAGCTCCACGGTGCTCAACTACAGCGTCGAGGAACTTCTTGAAAGCCAGACCTGGAGCGAGATGAAAGCGGTGAAGGACCGGCGTGTCCTGCAAATACCGGCGAAGTGGGATGCCTGGGATCTACCCGGTGTCAACTGTACACTGGGCACGATGTGGATGCTCCACAGTATGTATCCCGAGTACTTCTCCGCTGAAGAACTGCAAGCTGAGATAGACGATTACTATACGTTCATGTTCGGGCGTACTTTCGATCGTGAATACATCGGTTACGAGTTGACTCCCAGGGAGGAATGATGAAAAGATCTTTACTTATCATACTTGCCGTACTCCTCGCGCTCGCGTTGACCGCCTGTACTGAACAGCAGTCGGTCTCCGACGCTCCGGTGACAGAGGTCGCCACAGAAGAGCAAGAGATAAACGACGCGCAAGCATCTGCACCTGATCCGGTGACCGAAGAGATCGACGGTATAGAAATACCCGCCTTCTCTATCACCGTGCAAGATATCGTGATCACGGACCAAGAAATGACGAACTATCCGGTCTACAGGGTTGAAACGACTTCGACCAATACCTATGGAACGACGACGACCAGAGTCTATGTCGGCTACTCCGCTTCTGACATACTCGGCGCCGCAGGAGTCTCAAGTGATTTCACAACGATGGTGACTCTTGCAGATGACGGATATCAGGTAAAAGTGAACCACAAGGTCGCACTGGAGCCCACAACGCTGGTGGCCATCTCCGAAGATGAGGTGCACTTTCAGACCGGACCCTGGTTCGCACCATGCTCATCCAATATGTCACCGGACTATTTGAGGGATCTTGTTTCGATCACCCTCGAGCCGTAGGAACGCCCTAACAGAGGTGGAGGTAAGAACACTATGAAGAAAAAATCGATACTGATTCTCCTGGCACTCTGCCTACTTCTCACGGTGGGTTGTTCAAGCCCGAACACAGAGGAGGCGACAGAATCCCCGGAGGTCAGCGAACCGGTCGTGACCGAAGAGTTCATCCCCGGTCTTGTCGAACCTGACCCGGTCGGTGATGATATCGTTCTCGTGATATTCGGCGATGGAGTAGAAGCCCAGACCAATTGGACACTCGCGGATCTACAGGCGCTCGACGAGGGACTCGTCGACGCGACATTCTCCACTACCAATAACTGGCCGAGCTTCGCGACGATGGCCGGTATCGGAGTCTCTTTACCGTATCTACTTGAAAAAGCCGGGATCTTGCCTGATGCACAATCTCTGGCGTTCTCGGCCCCTGATGGATACCAAGCGCTGGCGACTCGCGAGCAGGTCTTTGACACGCGTTACACATACACCGAGCATACCGCAGAGCAAAGCAGCGGCTCACAACCGGTCGACGCGATCATCGCCTGGGCTTGGGGTAATGATGAGGCAAAGCCCGAGGCGATTCGTCCTCTGTTCGGACAACTCGGTCCTCGTGATGTGAATACGGCGTCATCGGTCAAAGATCTGTATCGTATCGAGGTATCGGTTCTCAGTCTGAACCCTTGGGCGACGCCTGAAGGCAGCATTCCATCGGGGAGTACGGTCAGTGCAGGAACAGAGTTGGAGCTGTCCCATCCTCAAATGGACAACACGAGGTTGTACTATACGCTGGATGGCTCAGCCCCCAACTACGAAAGCGAAGTCTACAACAGATCGGCGACCTATTATCAACCCGAGTTGATCGAACCTATCATTCTCAACGAGAGTGTCACGGTCAGAGTATTCGCGGGAGGATTGGGAAGACCGGACAGTGAAATCACTACCTTGGAGTACATCGTAGAATGACCA